>NC_009441.1:2743592-3048436 GCF_000016645.1 Flavobacterium johnsoniae UW101 | reverse complement strand
TTGGTTTAGGATATGTAACGGTGGCAAACAGTGCTGTTGACAGCGATATTTTTATTAGAATCAGAAAAAATGATGTTCCTGCTAAAGTGGTAAAATTACCTTTTTACAAGAAATAATTTTTTAAACATATAATTTTCATAATGCATTACAAGTCAAATTGTAATGCATTTTTTTATGGCAGATTAATTCATTTTAAAGTTAATTCTTTACATATTTCAATCATTAAAGTTTAGATCGAGTATTTATCTGTAAGATTTTTTAGAAATAATATAAAATCGTATCACAAAATTAGCGTAACTTTAATGTAGATATTGACATCAAACTTATGAGAAAATTTTCGCCGCTGTTTTTACTGATTACCTCTTTCCTATTTAGTCAAAATAGCGCGGAGACATGCGAAATACTGAACAAAATAAATGCAGTTATCCAAACTGAACATCTAAGACCAAAACCTGTAGATGACAGCTTGTCTGTTTTTGTTTTTGATAATTTAATCAACGAATTAGATCCGTCCCGAAACATTTTCTTTAAAAGTGAATATGACGAATTAGCTGCTAAATATCGTTTAAATATTGACGATTTAATACTTGAAAATGACTGCAGTTTTTTGACTGATATTACGGCAAAGTATATAAATGGATTAATAAGAACAAAGGAAGTTCTCGAAAAGATTCAGTCGACCGCTTTTGATTATACGAAGAAAGATACTATTCGATTTTATAAAAAATCATTCGCTTTTTACCTTAAAAAAGAAGATCTGGAAAAAGTATGGCGTAAAAAACTCCGCTATCAAATCCTGGATGATATAGCCGAAGTAAGTAACAATTTAGATTCCATAAAAACCAACTTTAATTCGATTGAAGCAAAATCCAGAAAACTGATTTTGTCAAATGAAATATGCCGTATAAGCACGCTTTTGGAAACTAAAACAAAACAAGACGAAAATCTGTATAATTTCTTTTGCACTTATTTTGATCCGCATACAGCTTATTTTAGCAATGATTCTAAATCGAGTTTTGTAGCGTCATTATCAAAAGAACATTTATCTTTAGGAATGACCGTTAATTTAAACGAAAAAAATGAAATTATTGTACACGAAATTGACCCAAATGGTCCAGCTTACCAAACAGGATTGATAAAAAAAGGAGATCAGATTATTTCGGTTTCTAACCATAAAGAAACGCTTCAGGTATCGTGTGCTTCATTAGAATCTATTTCTACAATGATTATGTCTGAAGCTAATAAAAGCCTTACGCTTACGCTGAAAAGAAACTCAGGCAAAAACTTTGACGTGCATATTGAAAAGCAAGTTATGAAAGACGAAGAAAATTCGGTTTTCAGTTTTATAATAGGTAAAGAAAGTAAAATAGGTTACATAAAAATTCCGAGTTTTTATGCTGATTTAGATGGAAACAGCCGTAAAGGCTGCGCCGATGATGTAGCACGCGAAGTTATTAAACTCGAAAGAGATAATATTAAAGGTCTCGTTATTGATTTAATTGATAATGGCGGTGGTTCTATGGAAGAGGCTATAAAACTGGCCGGAATGTTTATTGATTACGGGCCTCTTTCGATAGTAGTCGATCATACTAAAGAAAAATCAGTAATAAACGATCCATACAAAGGTCTAATTTACAGAGGTCCAATTGTGGTTTTGGTAAATAGCAACACGGCTTCGGCAAGTGAATTCTTTTCTTCTATCATGCAGGATTACAATAGAGCGCTTTTACTTGGAAGCAGTACGCTTGGAAAAGCTACCATGCAGACGATTCTTTCGCTGGACGAAACTAAAAATACAGATTTCTTAAAAATTACAATCAATAAGTTTTATCGCGTTACTGGAAAAAGTCATCAATATATTGGCGTTACTCCAGATGTTGTTCTTCCGGAATTTTATGAAGATGTTTATCAAAAAGAAAGTGATTTTCCTACTGCTATTAAAAATGACAGTATTGAATCTGTTCTAAAATACCGCCCTTATGTAAAACGCAGCCTGATTGATAAAATAGCTAAAAACAGTACTTTGAGGCTAGCTGACAATTATTATTTTAACGGAATTAAAAAAATCAATCAAAAAATAGATCAGCTGGTTAATACTCCAAAAGCAGAAATTCCGATGACTTTAGATGCTGTTTTTAAACAGAAAAAAGTTGTGAATTCACTTTGGACTGAGATTAACACTTTTAATGACGAGAACAATCCGCTGGATGTTTACAACTCTTCTGTAAATCAGCTTTTATTAGGCGTTTATCCAAACGACAAAACAATCAACCAATATCAAATGGATAATTTGAAAACAAATCCTTATCTAAACGAAGCCGTAAATATTATTAATGAGTTTAACGGTTCGAAGTAAGCTCTTTTTTTCAAGTTTGAGGTTTCAAGTTAAAAACTGAGACTGCAAACCTGAAACAAATAGAAAAAACTTAAATTTTGATTTTGGATAAATAAGGAATAACCTTTATTTTTGCAACACAAAACTAAAAATTAGAAATGGGAAGAGCGTTCGAATTTAGAAAAGGAAGAAAAATGAAACGTTGGTCTGCAATGGCCAAAACATTTACCAGAATTGGTAAAGACATCGTTATGGCTGTTAAAGAAGGCGGTCCTAACCCTGACGCCAATTCTAGATTAAGAGCTGTTATACAAAACGCGAAAGCAGCCAACATGCCAAAAGACAATGTTGAGCGTGCAATAAAAAATGCAAGTAACAAAGATACTGCAAACTATAAAGAGATTTTATTTGAAGGATATGCTCCTCATGGAATTGCTATTTTGATCGAAACTGCATCTGATAACAATAACAGAACAGTAGCAAACATTAGAAGCTATTTTAATAAATGCAACGGTACAATGGGAACTCAGGGTTCTGTTGAATTTATGTTCGATCATACTTGTAATTTCAGAATTGCAAAAGATGGCATCGATGCTGAAGAATTAGAACTTGAATTAATTGATTTTGGTGCCGAAGAAGTTTTTGAAGACGAAGATGGAATCTTGATCTACGCTCCTTTTGGAAGTTTTGGTGCTTTACAAAAAGAATTAGAAAACAGAGGTCTTGAAATTTTATCTTCTGGTTTTGAGCGCATTCCTCAAATCACAAAAGAATTAACAGAAGCCCAAATCGCTGATGTTGAAAAATTAATCGAAAAAATCGAAGAAGATGATGACGTTATGAACGTTTATCATACTATGAAAGAAGAATAGTTTTTTCTGAAAATACATTATTAAAGCTCCGGATTTTTCTGGAGCTTTTTTTGTTTTAGCACGCTTTGGCTTTTTTAAATCAAATAAAAAATTATATTTGCTAATCTCAGCAATAAACTTAACTAAATATAATTTTATGCAAACCTCAAAAATCACACGATACGCTGTAATATTACTAGTAGTTCTATTTATAGTAATCAGCGTAATCAGCTAGAAAAACAAAAGCCTTCTGAATTTCAGAAGGCTTTTTTATATATAAAAATTACCAATTACTTTTTTGGAGCGCCATTTGTCACTTTAATCAAATAAGTACCTTCTGGTAAATCGGTGATATTAGAAGCGTTAATTCCTGGAATTTGTTTGCCTTGTGAGAAAACCTCAACATTTTTACTCATTTTATAAGATTCAACCGGAGGAGCAGCACTTGAAGACAATGAGGTCTTAGCAGGCAGAATAGTTACTTTTCTTGCAGTAGAAATTGGTGCAGTTTCAGTTACCGCAGGAACCGGCTTTGAACTGTTATACGATTCCATAACCTGTTCATCTGTCATTGCTACAGTATATAATTTTAAATCATCAATATCAGCGTTAATACTTGTCGATGTATTCAGTTTTCCGATATTTAAAATATAACCTTTTGTAGCACGCGAAATTCCTTCAGCAGTTTTTATTAATACTCCGTTACGATATACTTTTGAAACATTTCCGTCATAGGTAATACTATAAAAATACCAAGTATCTTTTGCAAGCGGAACAGAAGCCACAACATTACCTGCATCTCCCCAGCCTATCAGGCTTACATCTGAATTTCCTCCTGCCGCTGTTTGCTGTGACAAACCAAAATACTGTCCGTTTACTGCTGTACCATAACCTAAAACATAATTAGGCAGTGTTATGGTATTAAATTTAACCCAAACAGAAATTGTTCTTGGTTTATTAGCTTGCGGAAGATCGCCAACTACAGCCTGAAATGCTTTATTATTTAATCGTAAAGCTCCGTTTGCCACACCCAGCCTGTCTGGAGCA
Organism: Flavobacterium johnsoniae UW101; assembly: GCF_000016645.1. Classification (NCBI taxonomy): domain Bacteria; kingdom Pseudomonadati; phylum Bacteroidota; class Flavobacteriia; order Flavobacteriales; family Flavobacteriaceae; genus Flavobacterium; species Flavobacterium johnsoniae. The sequence goes on along the minus strand of NC_009441.1, from coordinate 3,044,203 downwards.
AAAGTTGGCGAGCCTAAAAACGAAATAGAATTGTCAGCACTATTTAAATTTCCATTAAAATTAAATTCCTGAACGGGATTCTGAGCGTTCACGCTTAAAAAACTCACAAACAAGAAAGTGAGTAATGTTTTTTTCATATGCAAAAAGAGATTATATGGTATATTTTATATGTTTTTCAATAATATAAGTCACAGTAAAAGCCTTCTGCTTCTTAAAATATTAATTATATTTTTACAAATTTTGTTAAAACTATAATTTTAATTCAACATCACCAAGCAATTCTTACACACAAATATAGAATTCTCACAAAAATAAAAACACACCTTTTTCTGAATCATTTTAACGAAGCATGAAGTTATTTGAATACTCAAAAATCAAAAAGCCTCCTGAAATTCCAGAAGGCTTTTTTCGTATTCCAAAACCTGATTGCTGCTAAAAAATATAAAAAAACTAACTAACTATTTAAAATTAAAGTAATGCCTTATTTCGAAGTAATTTTCTTGCCTGGTGTATTTGTTATTTTCAACAGATAAGTTCCTTCCGGAAGATCGCTCATAGTAATTGAACTATTATTCCCCAGTACCTTCTGCCCTTGTGAAAACACTTCGATATTTTTTGAACCCGCATTTAAATCAGCAGCTGCAATTATTGAACCTGATCCTGCTGATTTAATATTGGTTTTAGTTTTTGCTATTCCCTTTACTGCTTTTGCTGTAGTTGTTGTTTCTGAAATCGCCGGAATAAGTGGTTTTGAGCTATTATAAGACTCCAAAACCTGATCATCTGTCAAAGCAATATTATAAATCTTTAAATCGTCTATATCAGCATTGATTCCTACCAATGTATTGATTTCTCCTAATCTAAATATATTTCCGTTTGTAGAACGCTTTAAACCGCTTATATACTTCAACAATTCTCCATTTCTATACATTTTGGAAACAGTTCCATCAAATGTTATCGTGTATTGGTACCAAATTCCTTTTGCTAATGGAGTCGAAACAATAACATCATTACTTGCTCCCCATCCTGCCAGACTTAAATCTGAGTTTGATGATGTTGTACCTTGCTGCAATAAGCCAAAATACTGTGCATTATAAGCCGAGCCGTAACCCCAAATATAATTTGCCGAAGCAATATCATTAAATTTAACCCAAATACTTATTGTTCTTGCTGTATTAGCCTGAGGCAGATTATCTATTACAGCTTCTAACGCTTTATTGTTTAGTCTTTGGGCTTTTCCCACAGCTCCAGTCCTATCAGCAACAAAATCATTTGTCCCCATGAAAGAAGTTGTATTAGAGGTATTATTTAAAGTTCCATTGAAATTAAACTCCTGAATTGGATTTTGAGCATCAACATTCAAATAACTTACAAACAGCAACGAGAGTAGTATTTTTTTCATGATAATAGATTTAAAGGGTTAAAACTAAGTGTGTTAATTTTACACCCGCTAATCTATGTTAATATGCTGTTCGTCGAAAATTTCTTCGTTAAGTAACCTAAAAAATCGTTAAAACAACCAAATTTGATGATTTTGACTCTAAATCAGATTGTTATACTTTAGGATTTTTTATTAAAATTATAATTTTATTTCAATCAAAAACATTATTTCCTACGTATTAATACTGTATTTCTAAATAAATACCAATATTTAACATTTGCAAAAAACAAGATTTCTCCACAAAAGATACAATTTAGACAATAAAATAAATATGATTAATAAAAAAAACTCCATTCTTGGCGAATGGAGTTTTAAATATATTTAAGATAAATCTTATTTTACAAATTCAATTTTTTGAGCTTCTTCTTCATTAACACTATCAAAGAAACCTTGTTCATTCATCCAGTCGTCGCTGAATACTTTACTCATGTAGCGTGAACCATGATCAGGGAAAATCGCTATAATATTACTGTCTTTTGTAAACTCACCTTCTTCTGCATATTGTTTAATCGCCTGCATTACTGCTCCAGATGTATAACCAACAAATAAACCTTCTTTACGAGTGATTTCTCTTGCTGAGTGTGCACTTTCTTCATCGGTCACTTTCATGAATTTATCGATGATATCGAAATCTGTAGCTGATGGAATTAAATTTTTACCTAAACCTTCTATACGATATGGGTAAATTTCTTTGCTGTCAAACTCTCTTGTTTCATGATATTTTTTCAATACTGATCCAAAAGCATCAACACCTAAGATTCTAATATTCGGATTTTGCTCTTTTAAGAATTTCGCCGTTCCTGAAATTGTTCCTCCGGTTCCGCTGCAAGCAATAAGATGTGTAATTTTTCCTTTTGTTTGTTCCCAGATTTCGGGACCTGTAGTGTTGTAGTGGGCATCAATATTTAGCTGGTTGAAATATTGATTAATGTAAACTGAACCTTTTGTTTCCTCGTGTAAACGTTTTGCTACATTATAATAAGATCTTTCATCATCTGCAGAAACGTGGGCCGGACAGACATACACTTTTGCTCCTAAACTTCGCAGCATGTCAATTTTGTCCTTAGATGATTTTGAACTTACAGCCAGAATACAATTATACCCTTTTATTATACTTACCATCGCTAAGCTGAAACCTGTATTACCAGATGTTGTCTCAATTATGGTGTCGCCTGGTGATAATATTCCTTTTCTTTCGGCTTCTTCAATAATATATAACGCTATTCTATCTTTTGAGGAATGACCTGGATTAAAAGCTTCTACCTTTGCGTAGAAATTTCCTTCTAACTCTTCGGTGATTTTATTTAGTTTAATAAGTGGGGTGTTACCTATTAACTCTAAAACATTATTATAAGCGTTTATTTCTTCTTTCATAAAAAAATAGTTAATCGAAGGTATTTTTAAATAACCTTGATAGGTTGCAAATTTAACAAAAAATTTCTAATTAGCTTTTAATTTTTTCTAAATCTAATAAAAAACTAAATTCTTTTGCTAAGTCTTTTAAAGCCTCAAAACGTCCTGAAGCCCCGCCATGTCCGGCATCCATATTAGTATCTAAAAACAATTGATTATTATTTGTTTTTAAAATTCTCAATTTGGCCACCCATTTAGCTGGCTCCCAATATTGTACCTGCGAATCATGTAATCCTGTAGACACATACATATTAGGATAATTTTGCGCTTTTACATTGTCGTAAGGTGAATACGACAACATATAATCATAATACTTTTTATTATTTGGGTTTCCCCATTCGTCATATTCTCCTGTTGTAAGCGGAATACTGTCATCCAGCATTGTTGTAATAACATCTACAAAAGGTACCTGAGCAATAACGCCGTTGTATAATTCTGGTGCTTCATTTACAATAACACCCATTAAAAGTCCTCCTGCAGATCCACCTTCAGCATAAAGATGTTCTGGCGAAGTATATTTCTCGTCTATTACAAATTTAGAGCAATCGATGAAATCTGTAAAGGTATTTTTCTTTTTTAACAGTTTTCCATCCTCATACCATTGTCTTCCTAAGTCCTCTCCTCCTCTAATATGCGCGATTGCATAAACAAATCCGCGGTCTAATAAAGAAAGTCTAGTTGATGAGAAATAAGTATCCATTGTAATTCCGTATGAACCGTAAGCATAAAGAAGTAACGGATTTTTACCGTTTTTCTGTAACCCTTTTCGGTAAATCATCGAAATTGGCACTTTTACGCCATCTCTGGCAGTTGCCCAAACACGTTCTTCTACATAATTTTCTTTATCAAATTTTCCGCCTAAAACCTGCTGCTCTTTTAAGATCTCTTTGGTTTTAGTTTTCATATTAAAATCAATTACCGAAGAAGGTGTTGCCAGCGACTGATAACTGTAACGCAGAATATCGGTATCAAAATCAATATTTGTAGTAGTGAAAGCACTATAAGTTTCACTTCCAAATGGCAGATAATAATCTGGTTCGTCATTCCAGGGCATAATTCTAATATGGTTTAAACCATTAGAACGCTCCTCTACCACTAAATAGTTTTTAAAGATCTCAATATCTTCTAATAAAACATCTTCTCTATGCGGAATCACATCAACCCAATTTTTTTTGCCTGTTTTATTTTCAGGCGTTTTCATCAGCTTAAAATTGGTCGCTTTATCTTTATTCGTTAAGATATAAAATGAATCTTCGTAATGAGAAATACTGTATTCTAAACCGCGTACACGAGGCTGAAATACCTCAAACTCTCCATCTGGATTATCAGAATTCAGAATTCTATATTCAGTCGTTAAAGTACTTCCTGAACTAATTACAATATATTTTCTTGATTTTTCTTTGTTTACCGAAACATTAAAAGTATCGTCGGTTTCATTATAAACCAAAACGTCAGAAGCTGAATCTGTATTTAATTTATGTCTGAAAATTTTATCAGCTCTTAAAGTAACTTCGTCCTGTTTGGTATAAAAAATAGTGTTGTTATCATTGGCCCAAACTGATCCTCCTGTAGCATTTTCGATTTTATCTGCCAGAATTTCTCCTGTTTCGAGGTTTTTAATTTGAATTGTATAAATTCTTCTTCCTACAATATCGGTTCCAAAAGTCGCAAATTTGTTATCCGGACTTATGCTTAAACCTCCTAATTTAAAATACGCGTGGCCTTTTGCTAATTCATTGCAATTAAAAAGAATTTCTTCATCTGCCGAAAGGCTTCCTTTTTTTCTGGCGAAAATAGGGTAATCCTGTCCCGTTTCAAATCGTGTAATGTAGAAATAACCGTTGTAGAAATAAGGAACAGACGAATCGTCTTCTTTAATTCTTCCTTTCATTTCCTCATATAAAGATTCTTGTAAACCTTTTGTATGAGCGGTCGATTTTTGGTAGTATTCGTTTTCTTTATTCAGATAATCGATAACTTCTGGATTTTCTCTGTCATTCAGCCAAAAATAATTATCGATTCTTGTTTCTTTATGTTTCTTTAATGATTTTGGAATTTCTTTAGCCTTTGGAGCCAGTATATCGTTCTGCATTGATTTAATTAAGCATTAGGTTTTTAATTCGGAGACGCAAAAATACTACAATCACATATAGAACGAAATTAAATTTTTCATAAAATATTCTATTGTAATCATACAGCAATATACTAATTTTGTATGAAATAATATTAAAATCAACAAAAAATGGATTTAATGGGAATGATGGGTAAACTTAAAGAAACCCAGCAAAAAATTGAAGATACAAAGAAACGCCTTGATACTGTTTTAATTGACGAACAAAGCGCTGACGGATTATTAAAAATTACAGTTACTGCAAATAGAAAAGTAAAATCAATCTCTATCGATGATTCTCTTTTAGAAGATAAAGAACAATTAGAAGATTACTTAGTTGTAACTCTAAACAAAGTAATCGAAAAAGCAACAAGTGTAAATGAAAGAGAACTTGATGCTGTTGCCAGAATGGACATGCCTTCTATTCCTGGAATGGATAATTTGTTTAAATAATTTTAAGAAACAAAGGTTCAGAGATACAAAGGGACAAAGGTTTTTTATTATGAAAACCTTGAATCAAAAAAAAGACGCAAATAATGCGTCTTTTTTTTTAACCTTTGCCCCTCTAAACCTTTGTCCCTCTTTCCTAAATCTTCGAAAGCGTTTCAACTACATAAGTATGCATTACCTCTTTATAATCTAAATGCGTAACGATTCTAAGTTTATTATGACCTAAAGAGCTTATTAAAATATTTTTTTGTTTTAATTTTTCTATCAAAAGCTGGTCGCTGTAGCCTTCTGCTAATGAAAAAATCAAAATATTTGTTTCAACTGGTTCTACTGAAGCCACCCAAGATTTGGTGCTTAAAATTGCTCCAATTTCTTTTGCTCTGCGATGATCTTCGGCAAGACGTTCAATATTGTTTGCCAAAGCATATAATCCCGCTGCAGCCAAATAACCTACCTGACGCATTCCACCACCTAATATCTTTCTGATTCTCAACGCTCTATGAATATCAGCTTTACTTCCAAGCAAAACAGAACCAATTGGAGCTCCTAATCCTTTAGACAAACAAACTGAAATAGTATCGAAAATAGCTCCAAATTCCTTCGGGTTTTGTCTTTTAGCAACCAATGCATTCCAAATTCTGGCACCGTCTAAGTGGAACTTCAAATTATTAGCGTCGCAAACTTTTTTAATATCTCTTAAATCCTGCAATTCATAACAAGCACCTCCGCCTTTGTTTGTTGTGTTTTCTACACAAACCAAACTCGTCAGCGGACTATGGTAAAATTCCGGATCGTTTATCGCTGCAGCAACCTGTTTTGCATTTATCATACCGCGGTCTCCATCTAACAAACAGCATGAAACACCACTGTTAAAAGAAACTCCTCCTCCTTCATAATGAAAAACATGAGCATATTTATCAGCAATTAACTGTTCACCCGGCTGTGTATGAAGTTTAATTGCAGTTTGATTTGCCATAGTTCCAGACGGAAAAAAAAGTCCAGCTTCCATACCAAAAAACTCGGCTACTCTTGTCTCTAATTCGATAACCGTAGGATCTTGCTTGTATACATCGTCGCCAACGTGAGCGTTAAACATATACTGAAGCATCTCATACGTAGGCTTAGTAATGGTATCGCTGATTAAATTTATTTCCATATAAAACTATATATTTTGGACTGCAAAATTACGTATAACTGTTTGTTAATAATCTCAAGTTTTAATAAATTTTAACTTAGAGATTACATAGAACCAAATTAACGTAATATTTATAAAAAACATATAAAACTAGCATTAATAATTCAAAAATTGATTTCTTATTTTTCTAAACAATTGTTTTTACTAAAAAATTAGTTCTCAAATATCTCTCTTTTTTGCACCATAATTTATAGCTGTATTCTAAAAACTAAATCTTATTTTTGTACAACGAAATTAAGCATTGGGTTTTAAAATCTAAACCAATGCAATATCAACAAAAAACATCTAAAACAAGTTATTAATTTATGACAACAGCCGAACAAGTAAAAGGTATTGTGGAGCGCCTTGGTGCGTTGAGGAGGTATCTTTGACGTTGATGCCAAGCTAATCGAAATTGCAAACGAAGAAGAAAAAACTTTTGCTCCTGACTTTTGGAACAATCCTAAGGAAGCAGAAAACATTGTAAAAAATCTTCGAAACAAGAAAAAATGGATTGAAGATTATGATAAAGCCGTATCTCTAACAGATGAATTACAGCTTGCTTATGATTTTTATAAAGAAGGTGAGCTTTCTACAGAAGAATTAGACGAACAATACAATGTAACTCAGTCTCATATAGAAAACATCGAATTCAAAAACATGCTTTCTGACGAAGGTGACAGTTTAAGTGCAGTAGTTCAAATTACGGCCGGAGCCGGAGGAACAGAAAGTTGTGACTGGGCCGGAATGCTGATGCGTATGTACATGATGTGGGGAGAAAGTTATGGTTACAAAATAAAAGAACTTAACTTTCAGGAAGGTGATGTAGCAGGAATTAAAACTGTAACTTTAGAGTTCGAAGGCGATTATTCTTTTGGGTATTTAAAAGGCGAAAACGGAGTTCACCGTCTGGTTAGAATTTCTCCTTTTGATAGTAATGCTAAACGTCATACTTCATTCGTGTCTGTATATGTTTATCCGCTTGTTGATGACAGTATCGAAATTGACATTAATCCTGCCGATATTGAAATTACAACGTCACGATCAAGTGGTGCCGGAGGACAGAACGTAAATAAAGTTGAAACAAAAGTTCAATTAGTACATAAACCAACCGGAATCCAGATTCAGTGTTCTGAGACAAGATCACAACAGGACAACAGACAGCGTGCTATGCAGATGCTTCGTTCTCAATTGTATGAAATTGAGTTAAAGAAACAACAAGCTCAACGTGCCGATATTGAAGCCGGAAAAATGAAAATCGAATGGGGTTCGCAGATTCGTAACTACGTTATGCAGCCTTATAAATTAGTAAAAGACGTTCGTACAGGTTATGAAACCAGCGATGTCGACGGCGTTATGAATGGAAATATAGATGCATTCCTGAAAGCCTATTTAATGATGATGGGACAGAAGGAAGAGGAATAGTATTCAGTCGCAGTCTCAGTTTTCAATAAACTGAGACTGTACTGAGACTGAAAACTGAGACTGAAAACTAAAAAAAATAGTTATGATAAAATGGGCAGATGTAATTCATTTTACAAATAAAGGAAATCCAACTCCGGATAAAAGAGTAGAGAAAACAGAAGAAGAATGGAAACAGCTTTTAACTCCTGAAGAATATCAGGTAACACGTTTAAAAGGAACCGAAAGATCTTTCAGCTCTGAAATGTGCAGTTTATTTGATCCTGGAATTTACGAATGCAAATGCTGCGGAACTGTTCTTTTTGATGCGAGTGAAAAATTTGAATCAGGAACAGGCTGGCCTTCTTTTACACAGCCAATTAAAGAAAATGCAATTGGTTATCATGCAGACAAATCATACGGCATGATACGTGTTGAAGTTGTCTGTAATGTATGCGACGCGCATTTAGGACACGTATTCCCTGATGGACCTCCTCCAACAGGTTTACGATACTGCATAAATGCCATTTCACTATCAAAAATTAAAGAATAAATTCTACAAGCGATTCCTTCAAAAAAAAGCGAATCGCTTTTTTTTAATCTTCACTGAACTAAACAATTAACAAAACAAATGTAAGTCGCTACTTATCAATTAAATTATTTATTTCCTACAGCATCAAAATTTAAGACAATTAAGTCAAAAACACAGCTACAGCAATTCCAAACATTAAAAAACTTTCAGTAATTTAATAGTTAAAATGTTAATTTTGTAATATTTAGACTTCTATTTTAAATATTTATTAAGAAACATAAAAAATTTATTAGGTAATTAAAATCTAATTTGTTTTATTTGGCAAAAATTAACCCTAAGTCGATTAAAATTGTCAATGAGATCCTATTCAATTCAAGAAATTAATGAAGTAATTAATGGCGTAATTTACGGCACTACTTCGCAGAACATTACCGCAACTGAGCAATTAGAAAAAGCTACAACTTCAGAGATTTCTTTTATAGGAAATAAAAAATACGAAAAATACTGGTCGACATCAAATGCTTCAATTGCAGTTGTAAACGAGGATATTTCGATTGAACCTGGTGAAAATCGCGCTTTTATTAAGGTTAAAAATGCAGATTTGGCGATGTCACAAATCCTTGCTCTTTTTGCTCCTCCTACACCAATATTCCATAACAATATACACAAAACCGCCACTATAGACGAAACAGCTGTAATTGGTGAAGGTGCTAAAATTGGTGCGGGATGTTATATTGGACCTAAAGTTGAAATTGGTGCTAATGCAACGATTTACCCAAACGTTACCATTTTGGATGAATGTACTATTGGAAAAAACACCATTATCTGGTCAGGAAGCGTTGTACGTGAGCGTTGTCATATTGGAAGTGATTGTATTATTCACCCAAATGCTACAATTGGAGCCGATGGTTTTGGATTTCGTCCTTGTACTGAAAAAGGTTTAGTAAAAATTCCTCAAATTGGAAACGTAATCATTGGAAACGGAGTTGAAATCGGAGCCAATTCCTGCGTTGACCGTGGAAAATTCAGTTCGACCGTTTTAGGCGACGGCTGTAAAATTGACAATTTAGTACAAATTGGACATAACAGTAAATTAGGCCGATTCTGTATTATGGCTGGAAACAGTGGTTTAGCAGGTTCTGTAACTTTAGGAAACGGAGTTATTATTGGCGGAAGCGCTTCAATAAAAGACCATACCACAATTGGTGACGGAGCTGTAATTGGCGCCGGATCTGGTGTTACTGGAGATGTTCCTGCCGGAAAAACAATGCTGGGTTATCCTGCTGTTGAAGCTCGTGATGCATTAAAACAATGGGCAATGCTAAAACGAATGGTTTGCGCTCCTAAAAAATAATCTGCAATTCTAAATATTTTTAAACACATAGAAACATAGATTTTGTTTTCGCAAAAGGCAATTTCATTTGCATTAACAAATATAGCCTATGTGTAAATGATATATCATTTTTTTTTTAATCTTTATTAAGAAAACTAAAAACCTATGTTTCTATGTGTTTAAATTAATTACACACAATCGTTTATATAAAAAAAAACATCCGCTGCAACGGATGTTTTCTGTTTTTATAAGGCTTCACATTCGAAACCAATTACTTTCATTAAAAAAATTACCTTTTCAATATTATCATCTTTACATTCAAATCGCAGAATATTATCACAATCTTCGAGATCAAAATTCCATTTTGAATTGGGAAATAACCGATTCAGTTTTGGGGTAACTTTCTTTACTTTCGAAATGCTGTCAACGTTTGTTTTGAATACAAAAATCATAAATTTTAATGGTTTTGAATTTTACTTAAAATCTTAGAATCGATGTAAAAAGTACCAAATGGAATTACACAGGCCAAAAGTACTTTCCAGGTTGTGTCCTTAAATTTCCAGTTCTGCTCTACTCCAACACTTAAAGTGTTAAAAACAAAAAGCAGAAATAAAGCGCCATGAATTGTCCCAACAGGTCTCGTTAAAAATGGCATTTCAAAAACATATTTCATTGGCATTGCAATAAAAAGCAGAATTAAAAGTGATGTTCCTTCAAGGAAACCAATAATTCGTAATCGTCCGGTATTTGTATTTAATAAATTTTTCATAATTATCTAAAATAAGGTCGGCTTGCAAGAGGAGAAAATGGCCACGGAATGGCAATAAAAATAATTATCAAAGCAATTGAAAACCACAAAAACATGGTTCTGAATTTTTGCTCATCAGAAAGTTTTCTTTTGGCTAAAGCCGAACCAATTGTAATAAAAACTATCGCAGTTAACATTAAAAAGATATGAATAATTCCAAAAAATGAAGCATCCAGATTTAGAAAAGCATCTTTGTAATTTCTCCAGAAATATTTCACAATTGGACTCTGCATATAAACCAAAATTCCAAAAAGAAGCTGGATATGAGCAATTGTTGCTGTCCAGTGCCGGATGAGATTATCTTTTTTGGTAAAAGGAAGTTTTTGAGAATAACCTTTGTAAGCGATATACATAGAATATAATAAGCTTAACAATACGAGCCATCTTATAAACGAATGGCCTGATAAAAGAGTTTGATACATTGTTTTTTGATTTAGACAATGCAAATATATTCAAAAAACATACTAATTAGTATGTTTTAAAAAATAATTTTATTTCAAACCGTCCAAATATTTCTTAAGCTCTTCTAAATAAATAAGATATACTGAATTATCATTTTGAAGTTTTCCAAAATTTCGTATTCCCCAATAGCCTGAAAGGATAAAAAAAGCTACTTGTTCACCAATAACATCTTTGCGAATCAAACCAGATTCTTTACCTTTTTCAATTGAATTTATAATTGTAGTTTTCCATAAATTGACTAATTCAGTCAAAGCTTCGCTAAACTTAGTATTCCAGGGCGTCATTTCCTGAGTAAGATTTCCAACCGGACAGCCATATTTTACCTGCAAAAAAGGATCTTCTAATAACAGATATGAAATCATATTATAAAAATCTTCTATTGGATTTTGAGAAACTTCAGTTGGTTTTATAAAATGTTCCTGCATTGTCGGCTTTAGAATTTCTTCTATAATTGCAACTCCCATTTCATCTTTATTTTTAAAATGATAATAAAAAGCTCCTTTTGTAACTTGAGTAGTTGCAATAATTTCATCAACACTAGTAGTTTGATATCCTTTAGTGTATATCAATTCAAATGCTTTATGAAGAATAGTAAGTCGGGTATTGGCAGCTTTAGACATAAAAATACTAATTGGTATGAAAAAGCAAATTAAAGAAAAATAATTGGTGTAATTGATTTAAACACATAGAAACAGAAATATAAACTTTTTCTTAATTCACAAAGCAATCGGTTTATTTCAATTGATTTTGTAAATTAGCCAACACTATTTTGTAAAATCAATATTATATCATGGATTTAAACTTCAATAAAAACGAAGATCACAATAAACTCTTACTTTCAGAATTAAAACAAAAATTTGCCAAAGTAAAATTGGGCGGAGGCGAAAAACGAATTGAAAAATTACATGCCGAAGGAAAAATGACGGCTCGTGAACGTATCGATTATTTATTAGATGAAAATTCAAATAGTATTGAAATTGGCGGTTTTGCCGGCGAAGGAATGTACGCTGAACACGGCGGATGTCCGTCTGGCGGAGTTGTAATTAAAATAGGATACATAAAAGGAAAGCAATGCATTGTGGTTGCGAATGATGCGACGGTAAAAGCCGGAGCCTGGTTTCCAATAACAGGAAAAAAGAATCTTCGAGCGCAGGAAATTGCAATCGAAAACAGACTTCCAATTATATATTTAGTAGACAGTGCCGGAGTTTACCTGCCTATGCAGGATGAAATTTTTCCTGACAAAGAACATTTCGGACGCATTTTTAGAAATAATGCTCAAATGAGCAGTATGGGAATTACACAAATCGCTGCCGTTATGGGAAGCTGTGTTGCCGGAGGTGCTTATCTGCCCATTATGAGCGATGAAGCTTTAATTGTAGACAAAACAGGCAGTATTTTCCTTGCCGGAAGTTATTTGGTTAAAGCAGCAATTGGAGAAACTATCGACAACGAAACTCTGGGCGGTGCAACAACACACTGCGAAATTTCTGGAGTTACAGACTATAAAGCTAAAGATGACAAAGATGCTTTAGATAAAATTAAAAATATTGTAGATAAAATTGGTGATTTTGATAAAGCCGGCTACAGCCGAATCAAAGCTGAAAAACCTGCTTTAGACCAAAATGACATTTACGGAATTTTACCAAAAGCCAGAACAGATCAATACGACATGATGGAAATCATAAAACGTTTGGTTGATAATTCAGAATTTGAAGCGTATAAAGAAGGTTACGGACAATCATTAATAACCGGTTATGCCAGAATAGACGGCTGGGCTGTCGGAATTGTGGCGAACCAGCGAAAAGTGGTAAAGACCAAAAAAGGCGAAATGCAGTTTGGAGGCGTAATTTACTCTGACAGCGCAGACAAAGCAACCCGATTTATTGCAAATTGCAATCAAAAAAAGATTCCGCTGGTATTTTTACAAGATGTTACCGGATTTATGGTAGGTTCAAAATCTGAACATGGCGGAATTATTAAAGATGGTGCTAAAATGGTAAACGCAGTAAGCAATTCTGTTGTACCAAAATTCACAGTAATTGTAGGTAATTCTTATGGTGCAGGAAATTATGCGATGTGCGGAAAAGCCTATGATCCAAGATTAATTTTCGCATGGCCAAGTGCAGAACTTGCTGTTATGGGAGGAACTCAGGCAGCTAAAGTTTTAGCGCAAATTGAAGCTTCTTCGCTTAAAGCTAAAGGCGAAGTTATTGATGAAGCCAAAGAAGCAGAATTATTCAATAAAATAAAAGCACGTTACGACGAGCAGACTTCTCCATATTATGCGGCATCAAGATTATGGACAGATGCTATTATCGATCCGCTTGATACCCGCAAATGGATCTCAATGGGAATCGAAGCAGCAAACCACGCTCCTATTCAAAAACCATTTAATTTGGGAGTTATTCAGGTTTAGCAGTTTTAAAATTTTGAAAAGCTGTTAAATAAATATCAAAAAACTCATTTTCAGATACTTAAATTAAATATATCATTAAAAATTAGTAACTTTATATGTAATTTTTAATCACGTAGTATCATGGAAAATGTTAAAAGCTTAAATAAGTGGGCTAATTCGCATACTTATTTACCAGTAGATTTGGTGCGTATTATATTGGGTGTTTTTTTATTTATGAAAGGAATTTCATTTGTAACAAACATTCAGTATTTACATGATTTAATTTCTCCTATAGATCAGTTTGGGGGCGGAATGTTTCTTCTGCATTATATTGCACCGGCCCACATGATTGGAGGCATAATGATTGTATTCGGGCTGCTTACCCGCTGGGCAATTGCAGCTCAATTACCTGTACTATTTGGTGCTGTTCTCGTTAATTTTATGGGACGCATGCACTCTGAAAGTTTAATTCTTGCCATAGTAGTTTTACTGCTTTGCATCTTCTTCTTATTTTACGGAGGAGGAAAACACTCAGCCGACTATTACTTTAAAATGCAGCAATAAATAATTTTATCCTCAACTATTCTACAAATGTTGAGGATAAAATAATAAAGCTACTTTTAAGAAGTAATTAGCACTTAAAATTTCATTTATTGTGTTTTATGAACTAAATTCGCAGCCATGAATTGGATTCGTAAAACCATATTTTTTGTATCACTTTTGATCATCGGACTTTTTGCTGCTCAGGCAAACGAGTTTCCTGTGCAAAAAAATGAAAGTCAAAAAACGGATACCAATTTCTGCAAAGAAACAGCCGATTCATCAGCATTTATTCAGCCTCAGGGCAGTTATCAATTTGCTGCAAATATTAAAACAGATACAGCCGTTGTCATCAAATGGTTTGATGCGCTGTTAGTTGTTATTCCGCCTCACAAAGCAGTTAAATCTGCATTCAACTTTACAAATCAGTTTACTGCTCAGAGCAAAAAAATCATGTTATTGCTCTACGCCTTCCATTTTTTCTGGTAAATAAAACTTGAATTTTATTCTGAAGAGCAATTCTTCACAAATAAGTAAACCGTTTTCAACCTGAAAACTGTTTATCATTTCATTTATTTTTCACCAAAAACTTAAATCAAAAATGGAAACAAGTGTAACCATAATTGGTATTGTGATCGCCATCATAGTAGCCATTCCAATGTATTTTTCGGCACGATCGAGCGCTGCAAACAAATCAAGAATATTAAATATCAAGAAGAAATTCAATCCAAATAATCCAGAGCAATTTGATTTGACTGAATCTCAAAACAACAAAACACTTACGATTGATCAAAAAAACAGAAAATTCATTTTAATGAATTTCAATCCAAATCAACAGGAATCTACTTATGTAGATTTAAAGAGTGTTTCGTCTTGTAAATTAGTTTTAACTACAGAAGGCAGTTCAGATACAATCGTAAAAATTGATTTTGAATTTCAGGATAAAGAAACTTCTAGAAAAATAATAATTCCATTCTATGATTTTGATGATGACCGCATTAAACAAATAAGCGTTTATCAGGATCATATGTTTGCGAAAAAATGGCATAAAATCATTCAGGATTCTATTTAATGTTAGTTATTTAATTCAGTAGAAAGAGGCTCTTTATGGGTCTCTTTTTTTTTGTTAATTAATATGATATTTGTCATTTTATACCCCGGTTTCGTGTAGTAATTTTGGTGAAAACTAAATCCGTCTTTATGAAAATTTCACTAACCCAAAAGTACAATGTACCAGGGCCAAGATACACCAGTTATCCTACCGTACCTTATTGGAATGAAGCTGCTTTTACGATAGAAGAATGGAAATCATCATTTCAGAGAGCGTTTTCTGAAAGCAATTCTCAAAACGGAATAAGTTTATACATTCATCTTCCATTTTGCGAAAGCATGTGCACCTTTTGCGGCTGCAACAAACGAATTACAAAGAATCATACTGTTGAAGAAAAATACATACAAGCCGTTTTAAAAGAATGGAGATTGTACTGCAAATTATTACCAGAAAGACCTCTTATAAAGGAAATTCATTTAGGAGGCGGAACACCTACTTTTTTTTCAGCACATAATTTAGAGCATTTAATAAATGGTATTTTCAGCTTTGCCAATAAAGCCGAAAATCATGAGTTTAGTTTTGAAGGGCATCCCAATAACACTACTTATGATCAATTAAAAAGATTATATGATTTAGGCTTTCGCCGGGTTAGTTTTGGAGTTCAGGATTATTCTGAAAAAGTACAGAAGGCAATCAACCGAATTCAGCCTTTTCACAATGTAGCCAAAGTAACTTTTTGGGCCAAAGAAATTGGTTACACTTCTATAGGACACGATATTATATTTGGGCTTCCTTTTCAAACGGTTGAAGATGTAATTGATACAGTCGAAAAAACCAATTCTGTAAAACCAGACAGACTGGCATTTTACAGTTATGCTCACGTACCCTGGATAAAAGGAAACGGACAACGCGGTTTTAATGAAGAAAACCTCCCAAAAGATGGCGAGAAAAGAAAACTTTACGAAACTGGTAAACTATTACTTTCTGCAAATGGGTATCATGAAATTGGCATGGATCATTTTGCTTTAAAGTCTGACAGTTTATATCACTCGGCACAAAACAAAACAATGCATCGAAATTTTATGGGTTACAGTGCTTCTAAAACACAGCTTATGATTGGTTTAGGAGTTTCTTCAATTAGCGACAGCTGGTATGGCTTTGCTCAAAATACTAAAAACCTGGAAGATTACTATCAAATTTTAGAATGGAACCAGCTTCCGGTTGTAAAAGGTCATATTTTAAGTGATGAAGATCTTATCATTAGAAAACATATTTTAAACTTAACCTGTGAGCTTGAAACATCATGGAGCAATGATTCTTTATATTTTAAAGAACTGCCTGAAGTTTTATTATCTCTAAAAGAAATAGAAAGCGATCAATTGATTTTAATTGAAGAGAATAAAATAAAAATTACTGAAGCCGGAAGACCATTTGTTCGTAATATCTGTATGGCTTTTGATTTACATTTAAAAAGAAAGTCACCGGAAACCAATTTGTTTTCGATGACGGTTTAATGACAATTAGGAGTTCCCTGAACAAACAAACTCATATTTGAAGGAGATAAATAGGGAATTCCTAAACCTAAACCTCTCAGAATAAACAAAATTCCAATAATTACTGCAACATAAGGAATTGCTTTTTGAATCTTATTTCTAAATGGTAATTTTAAAAGTGATTTTACATAAACCACAATTGTCATTAAAGGAATAGTTCCTAATCCGTACAGGAACATATACAAAACACCAAAGCCGGCACTCTGCATGGCAATTGCCCCAAATAAAGCAACATAAACCATTCCGCAAGGTAAAAACCCATTAAGTAAACCAATCGTAAAAAGAGATTTATAACTTTTCTTTTTAAACTGGCTTCCTAAACTTGATTTTATGTTTGAGATAACTTTATAAACGGGTTTTGAAAAGTTGTATCTGGCAAATATTTTTTCTGGTATCAAAGCAATTAAAATCATTGCAATACCAATAAAAATAGACATTCGCTGCTGCATTCCTGCCAGGAAAAATCCCCTGCCCAATAATCCGAAGATTAAACCAATTGCTGCATATGCTGTTAACCTTCCTAAATGATAAGTAATAATCTGCGTTACTTTTTTAGCTTCATTTTGATGATCAACTGGAAGCATCATAGCAATTGGCCCGCACATTCCAACACAATGCAGACTGCTGATAAGACCTAATATAAAAGCTGAAAACAACATTTTATTTGTTTTTATAATTAATTCAGAAAAATATCTAGTCCCTGCGAGACTTTTTTCGTGGGGACTGTATTACTTTAGGGTAAAAGACGAATCAATTTACGTAGATAACTTCTTTCGTTAAGTATTTTTTACCTTCATACTGCCATTCCATATTAACATCCCAGCGTCCTTTAATTAACTTTTTGTGCGGAATAACTATAGAAGAATTGGTTAAGGCAATTTGCGTATCAAAATCAAATTTTTTATTTGAAGGTCTGTATAATAAAATGTTACCTTTTATTTTATCACTTTCAAAAGTGGCAGGAAAAGTAACTTTTACTCCTTCTTCTTCAAATTTAATTGAAGGTTTATGCTGTAAATCATGCGCATTCTGAATTCGGGCCATTTCTTCCTGAAAATGCGTATCATGTTTGTAATATTCTTCTACAACCAAATCATTGTCATATTTACTATTTGATTGTACTTCAAAAACAAAATATAAAATAAAGGTCATAAACAATGCAAATGCAATGACAATTCCTGTTCCCCAATTAATTTTCATGATGGTATATATTTTAATTAAAACTTCGTGGTCCTAAGAAATTTGTTTTGGTAGTTTCTAGAAGTTCTTTGCCGTTGTACACACCAATTTTTACATTAGTTTTATCACTTTCCAACAGTACTTCATCAATTTCTATAAACAATGTTCCTTGAGAAATCCCTTCTTTTGGTACTTTAAAATGCTGTTTTCCTACATTTCTAATTTCACCTTTTTGATCGATTAATTCAAAATGAATATCGTTGTAATCTTTCATTGTCTTGTTGACAATTTTATAAGTATAAACGTTGCTTATTTTTTCTCCTTTATGTTGAAAAAGCTGCCCTGGCAAACGTAAAACAACAGCCTGAAGATCAGTTCTGAGAAACAACATTCCAACAAAAATACTCAATAATATAAATAAAACTGCACTGTAGCCTTTCATTCTGGCAGTGAACTTAAAAGGTTCTTTTTTAACGATTTCATCTTCTGACGCATAACGTATAAGTCCTTTTGGCAGTCCTACACTTTCCATAATATGATCACATTCGTCAATACAAGCTGTACAGTTTGTACATTCTAACTGAGTTCCGTTTCTAATGTCAATTCCCATTGGGCAGACATGAACACATTGAAGACAATCAATACAATCTCCTTTTCCGGTTAAAGCTCTGTCTTCTTTTTTATTAAACTTTGCTCTTCCTTCTTCTTTTTCTCCTCTAACAAAATCATACGCTACATTGATTGATTTATTATCTAAAAGAACGCCTTGCAATCTTCCATAAGGACAGGCAATGATACAAACCTGCTCACGAAACCACACAAAAACAAAGTAGAAAACTCCGGTAAAAATTAAAAGTGCAATAAAATTGCTTGCCTGCTGAATTGGGCCTTGTTCAATCATTAGCAGCAAAGCATCACTTCCTACCAAATAAGCTAAAAAGACATTTGCAATAGCGAAAGAAATTATAAAGAAAATCGTCCACTTAATCAATCTCTTTCTTATTTTTTCGGCATTCCATTCCTGTCTTGCCAAACGTGATTGTGAACCGCGGTCACCGTCAATCCAATATTCTATCCGGCGAAAAACCATTTCAAGAAAGATGGTCTGCGGACAAATCCAGCCGCAAAATATTCGGCCAAAAACAACGGTAAATAAGATTATAAATACAACGCCTACAAGCATTGAAATTACGAAGAGGTAAAAATCTTGCGGCCAAAACGGAAATCCGAAGATATTAAAACGACGTTCAATGATATTGAACATCATAAACTGGTTTCCGTTTACTTTTATAAACGGATTTATGACTAAAATTGCCAGCAAAACATAACTGACTATTTTGCGGTAATCATAAAATTTACCAGACGGTTTTTTGGGAAAAATAAATTTCCTTTTACCACCTTCATCTATTGTTCCAATGGTATCTCTAAAAGCTTCGTCTGGTAAATTTGACATGGTATTCTATTTTATTTTTTAACTTCTGTGGTATCTTTTTTTGGTGCAGCTGAGGTTGCATCGTTGATTGGTGCACTTTCGTCTACCCAAACTTCACCTTCTGCTTCTTTTGGATCTTTAGGATTACTTCCTTGTAAAGACAAAATATAACTCGCAACTTTTTGAATTTCTTTTGGTTTCAGAGTACCTTTCCAGGCGATCATCCCTTTTCCGTCACGGCCTCCGTTTGTAATTGTGTGGAATAAGTTTTTAATTCCTCCTCCTAAAATCCAACGGTCGTCTGTTAAGTTTGGACCAATCTGCCCTCCTGCATCTGCTCTGTGACAAGCTGCACAATTGTTTGTAAAGATTTCTTTTCCTGCCGCAAGGCTTGGTTCATCTGTAAGTAAAACAACTGTTTTTTCATCCATTAAATCCGGTGCAGTTTTCAGGTATTCTTCAACATCAATTTTTGCCTGAGCCATTTCTTTCTTAAGCTCCATTTCCTGATCGTCAGCTCCTAATACATCGTAACGAACTACGTAGATTACTCCAAAAATGATACAGATATAGAATAAATACACCCACCAAGGCGGCAAATTGTTGTCTAGCTCTTTAATTCCGTCATAATCATGATCCATTAATAAGTCAGCTTCTTTAGACATTGGTTCTGTCTTAGTAAGCTTGTGCATTAATTCTTTGAACCAAGTGCTTTCTTTTAAGCTTAAACTATTTTCGTATTCTAATTTTGCTTTTTCTTCCGGAGACATTAATTGATACATCACTCTGTTTACAGCACTAAGTGTAACTTCGATTGCAATCAAAATGAATAAGAAAACAAATAAAAAGACAGATACCATTGGATATTTAATAAAAGCGGGCTTATCGCCTGAATCTATAAAATATTCCATCAAAGCAAATACGATGAAGAAAATCAACGGTACTCTAACATATACTGGGAAAAACTTTTTCATTTTTTATCTATCTTTTGAGATTATAACTTGTCCTTCTTCTAAAGGTATATTACTCATTTCCTGAATTTTATCTTTTCCATAAGAAAACACCCAAATGCCTAATCCTACGAAAAAGAAGAAGAAAATCAAGAGGGAAAGTATCGGGTAAATTTCTACACCCGATATCGTTTCCATATTGTGTTTTATTTGTTCAAACATAATGCTGTTATTTAGTTTCTTTTACTTTAATATCAGTACCAAGTCTTTGTATATAAGCAATCAAAGCGACAATTTCTCTTTCATTCATCGGAATGAATTTTTCTCCTTTTGCAGCTGCTTTTTTCTTGCTGTCTTCGTAGCTTTTCACAAAGTCAGGATCACTTTCTAAGCTTTTCTCAATCTTAACTGCCTGTTCTCTTAATGTTCTTTGTGCATTTTCAACATCTTGTGCTGAATAAGGAACTCCTAGTGAAATCATGGCATTCATTTTCTTTTGTGTCAATGAAATATCAAGCGGTTTGTTATCAAATAACCATTTGTATCCTGGCATAATAGATCCTGCCGATGTACTTTGAGGATTCCACATGTGGTTAAAGTGCCAGTTATCGTTGTACTTACCACCTACTCTTAATAAATCTGGCCCTGTACGTTTTGATCCCCATAAGAATGGATGGTCGTAAACAAACTCTCCAGCTTTTGACTGTACTCCGTAACGTTCAACTTCACTTCTAAACGGACGAACTGACTGAGAGTGACATCCTACACAACCTTCTCTGATATATAAATCACGTCCTTCAAGTTCTAACGGTGTATATGGTTTTACACTCGAAATAGTTGGAATATTTGATTTTACCATAATGGTTGGTACAATTTGAATAATACCTCCTATTAAAATGGCAATAGTAGCCAGAATAGTTAACTGAATTGGTTTTCTTTCTAACCATGAGTGGAATTTTTCTCCGCTCAATCTGTTGCTGCTTATTTTTTGTAAAGCCGGAGCCTGAGCTAATTCGTCTTCAACTGGCTCACCAGCTCTAACTGTCATGATGATGTTATAAACTAATGTCAGCATTCCTATTAAGTACAAACTACCTCCAATAGCTCTCATCCAATACATTGGCATAATCGCTGTAACTGTCTCTAGGAAGTTTCCGTAAGTTAAAGTTCCGTCTGGATTAAATTGTTTCCACATCGAAGCTTGTTGGAATCCGGCAACATATAAAGGAATTGTATAGACAATAATACCCAGAGTACCAATCCAGAAATGGAAGTTTGCCAGTTTCTTAGAGAACAAAGTTGTTTTTGTCATTCTTGGAATCAACCAGTAAATAATTGCAAATGACATAAATCCGTTCCAAGCTAAAGCACCTACGTGTACGTGCGCTACGATCCAGTCAGTATAGTGCGCAATAGCATTTACATTTTTAAGAGATAACATCGGCCCTTCAAAAGTCGCCATTCCGTAACCTGTAATTGCTACTACGAAGAATTTTAAAACCGGTTCTTCACGAACTTTATCCCATGCACCTCTTAATGTTAAAAGTCCGTTGATCATACCTCCCCAAGATGGAGCGATAAGCATTACTGAAAACGCAACTCCTAAGTTTTGAGCCCAGTTTGGTAAAGCTGAATATAATAAGTGGTGAGGTCCTGCCCAGATATAGATAAAAATTAAAGACCAGAAGTGAATAATTGATAATCTGTAAGAGTAAATAGGACGGTTTGCAATTTTAGGAACAAAATAATACATCAATCCTAAAAATGGTGTTGTTAAGAAAAACGCAACTGCATTGTGTCCGTACCACCATTGCACTAAAGCATCCTGAACACCTGCATAAACTGAATAACTTTTTAATGCTGAAACCGGAATTTCGATGTTGTTAAAAATATGCAGTACAGCAACCGTAACAAACGTAGCAAGGTAAAACCAAATTGCTACATACAGGTGGCGCTCTCTTCTTCGAAGCATTGTACCTATCATATTAATTCCCATTACTACCCAAATTAACGCTATAGCAATATCAATAGGCCATTCAAGCTCTGCATACTCTTTTGAAGAAGTATATCCTAATGGTAATGTAATTGCGGCAGCAACAATAATTAACTGCCATCCCCAAAAGTGCAGATTACTTAAAAAGTCACTGAACATTCTGGCTTTCAGCAATCTTTGCATTGAGTAATACATACCTGCAAAGAAAGCATTCCCAACAAAGGCAAAAATAACAGCATTAGTGTGCAAAGGTCTTAAACGACCGTAACTAAGCCATGAGATCCCGTCTGTGATATTGGGAAAAAGGTACATAACCGCTAAGGTCAGTCCCACTAACATACCCACGACTCCAAAAAGAATGGTGGCGTAAATGAATTTTTTTACAATTTTGTTGTCGTAATAAAACTGTTCCATTTCCATAATTTATACTTGTTTTTCTTCGATTGGTGAATTATTATTTTGGGAAGTAATTTTTGTCTCGTCATCAAAAAGAATTCTGACCGAGGGCGTATAATCGTCATCGTACTGACCGGATTTTACAGCAATAATGAAAGCAATAAAGAAACAAACTGCTACGAAAATACTTACTGAAATTAATAGATAAATAACACTCATACCATAAATTTATATTAACAAAATTACTAGGTGATTGGCGTTTAAAATATGATAATTATCATAGTCGGAGAAGAATACTAAAATTAAAAAAAATATTCTTTGAATTATTTAAATCTAATCTAAATTACTCTTGCTGAAATAGTTAGACATAATAGTAACGAAGCTTACAATGGTAATTGTACTAAGCGGCATTATGATTGCAGCAACGAGCGGATTTAGATTTCCGGTGACTGCAAATGCCAATCCTACTACATTATAAAGCAGCGATAAAGTAAAGCTCATTTTAATTATTAAAATTGACTTATGAGACAGTTTTAAAAAGTAATTCAATTTTGAAAATACACCTGCATCTAAGATCGCATCGCAGGCCGGAGAAAATACATTTACATTCTCAGAAACTGAAATACCAACGTTACTTTGCGCTAAAGCTCCAGCATCGTTTAGACCATCTCCAACCATCATAACGTTTTTGCCTTGCGATTGAAGTCCTTTGATAAATTCTAATTTCTGTTCTGGTTTTTGATTAAAAACCAATTCTGTATTGTTTGGCAGGATTTCTTCAAGAGTATTTCTTTCTCCATCATTATCTCCAGAAAGGACTTTGATGTTGTACTCTTTGCTGAGTGTTGCAAATAATTTTTCTAACCCTTCGCGATATTGGTTTTGAAAAACGAATTTTCCCAGATAAAGATTATCTATTTTGATATGAAGCGCTGTTCGTTCTATCTCAGATACCTCTGCAACAGGACTTTCTACAAATGATGAAGACCCTATTTTTATTTCTTTACCTTCTACGACTGCCAGAATACCTTTTCCGGTAATTTCCTGGAAATCATCAATTTTAATTCGTTTGTTTTCAGGCAAAAAGTCATACAACATTCTGCTTAACGGATGATTAGATCCTCGGAGAACATTTTTAATCAACAAATAATTATCGTCAGAAATATTTGTTCCTTCGTATATGATATTCGATTTTTTATTGGTTGTAATAGTTCCTGTTTTATCAAAAACGATGGTATCAACTTTATCCAATTGCTCTATAACCAAAGCATTTTTTAGATACATCTTTTGTTTTCCCATTATTCTGAGAATGTTTCCAAAAGTAAACGGAGCTGTTAAAGCCAATGCACAAGGGCATGCAACAATTAAAACTGCCGTAAAAACATTAAAAGCTGTATTGGCATCAATAAATATCCAATAACCAAATCCTGCAAATGCAATTAATAATAAAATTGGCGTAAAATAACGGCTTATTGCATCTGTAATTGTTTTATGCTTTTGCTGCACTTTTTTCTGAAAAACTTCATTGCTCCATAACTGTGTTAAGTAACTTTGAGAAACAGAATGTAAAACTTCCATTTCTATCACTTTTCCAATTTGTTTTCCGCCGGCAAAAACTTTATCTCCCGATTTTTTTGTAATTGGAACTGCTTCTCCCGTTACAAAACTATAATCGATCTCAGCTTTTTCACTAATTAAAATACCATCAACAGGAATTAGCTCCTGATTTCTAATTAAGAGTCTGTTTCCTTTTAAAACATCGTAAATTGGCACACTTTCTTCAGATGCATCTGAATTAATTCGGGTAACAGCAATAGGAAAATAGGATTTAAAATCTCTTTCAAAACTTAAAAAACTGTAGGTTTTAATTTGAAACATTTTCCCAAGCAGCATAAAGAAAACCAAACTGGCAAGACTGTCAAAAAATCCCGGTCCGTGGTCCATTAGCATATCATAAGTACTTCGTATAAACATTACAATGATTCCTAATGCAATTGGAATATCAATGTTAAGCATACCGCTTTTGATACTTTTATAGGCCGAAACGTAATAACCACTCGCTGAATAAAAGAAGCTTGGCAGAGCCAAAACAAAAATCAAGAGTCTAAAAAACGGTTTGTAGCTATCTAACCAAAATTCTTTCATTTCGAAATATTCCGGAAAAGAAAGCAGCATAATATTTCCAAAGCAGAAAAAGGCAACTCCCAGTTTATAAGTTAAACTTCTGTCTACTTTTGTTTTTCCTGTTTCGTAGTTTTCTAAGCTTATATAAGGTTCATAACCAATTGAACTCAATAAATAGGCAATTTCTTTCAGTGATACGATTTCTGAATTAAAAGTGATTCTAACTCTTTTTTCCGGAAAATTAACCTGAGAACTGCTTATACCTGAATTTAATCTGTTTAAGTTTTCCAGAATCCAGATACATGAACTGCAGTGAATGTGAGGGATATTTAAAGAAACTATTGAAGTATTTGATTCCTGAAACTCTAAAACTTTTGCAAGAATAGATTCGTTGTCTAAAAAATCATATTTGCCTTTAATATCCTGCGGAGTTGCGCCAGGAGATTTTTCGAAATCATAATAACAGGTTAAATCATTTAGACTAAAAATTTCGTAAACTGTTTTACAGCCTGTACAACAAAATGTTTTTTCATCAAAATTGATCTCTTCATCTTTAGGAATTTCAAGCCCGCAATGAAAACAACTCTGCTCACTCATAATTTGTTTTTTTAATTCGACAAATATTCCAAAAAAGCAGTAATTATAACTATGATATTTATCATGTTACAATGAATTCAAAATTCTAATTTAGCAAATTAAAACGCTCAAACAGCGATAATCACTTTTTTATGTATTTTTTAGACAATAAAATTACCAAGAAAGCCCAATATTGGTTAATTTTGCATCAAACTTTTTTTAATTGCTATGAGTAAATGTGATCAATGTATCGTTAGACAGCTTTCTTCATTAAAGGCTCTTAATAAAGATGAAGTTGTAAAACTTGCCAGCAGTAAAACGACTTACACTATTAAAAAAGGTGAGGCTATTTTTGAAGAAGGTGAAGTTACCAACGGCGTTTTTTGTGTTAAGGACGGAGTTGGAAAACTATCTAAATTAAGCGCCAACGGAAAAGACCAGATTGTAAAACTTGTAAAATCTGGTGAACTTTTAGGCCAGCGTTCTATGATTAGCAATGAACCAGCCAATTTATCTGCAAAAGCAATTGCTGATATGGAAGTTTGTTTTATTCCGAAATCTGAAATTATTCATTTCTTTAATAACAACAATCAATTTTCTTTGAACCTGATGCAGTCTGTATGCGAAGATTTGAAGGAATCTGATAATGACAAAATCGCTTTAGTTCAAAAAACGGTAAAACAGCGTCTGGCTGAAACCTTACTGCAGCTTCATGATGATTTTGGTGAAAATCCAGATAAAACCCTTAAAGTACAGCTTACCAGAGAAGAACTTGCCGGAATAATTGGTACTGCAACTGAAAGCTGTATTCGATTACTATCTGATTTTAATAAATTGGAATTGATTGAATTAGTTGGTAAAAAAATTATGCTGAAAAACGTAAAAGCCTTAAAAAAACTGGCAGAATAGTTTTATTGCTTTTTCGCTTCATTCCAAAAAACATCCATTTCGGCCAGAGTCATATCCATTAAAGGTTTTCCTAATTCTGAAGCTTTGCTTTCTAAATATTGAAAACGCTTAATGAATTTTTTATTGGTGCGTTCTAAAGCATCTTCCGGATTAACATTTAAAAATCGGGCATAATTAATCATCGAGAATAAAACATCTCCAAATTCAGCTTCAATTTTATCCTGATCTCCAGTCTGAACTTCAACTTGTAATTCTTCCAGCTCTTCCTGAACTTTATCCCAAACCTGATGCGGTTCTTCCCAGTCAAAACCAACGCCTTTTACTTTATCCTGAATTCGGCTTGCTTTTACTAATGCGGGTAAACTTCTCGGAACACCTTCTAAAACTGATTTTTTACCTTCTTTCAATTTTAGTTTTTCCCAGTTTTGTTTTACTTCTTCTTCATCTTTTACAACAGTATCGCTGTAAATATGCGGATGACGATGAATTAATTTATCGCAGATTTCATTGCAGACATCGGCAATATCAAAATCATTGGTTTCTGAACCTATTTTTGCATAAAACACGATATGTAGCAGTAAATCGCCAAGTTCTTTTTTAACTTCGTTTAAATCATTATCCAAAATAGCATCGCCCAATTCATAGGTTTCTTCAATAGTTAAATGCCTTAGTGTCTGCAAAGTCTGTTTTTTATCCCACGGACACTGCTCACGAAGTTCATCCATTATAATTAATAATCTTTCGAAGGCTTTTAATTGAAGTTCTCTGCTCATTTTTGAAGTATTTTTGATATTGTAACCGAATATGTAAAAGTAAAAAATCCTGTCAAGAAAACATCTTAACAGGATTAATATATTTTGAATGCAGTAAACTGCTATTCTTCTTTTTTAGCTTTTGCTTTTTTAGCAGCTGGCGCTTTTTTTGGTTTTTCTTCAGCAGCAGGAGCTTCTTCCGGAGTTTCAGCAGCAGCCGGAGCTAAATCTGTTACTAAACCTTTAGCCTGAAGTGTATTGTACCAGTTTAATACTTTTTTAATATCTGAAGGATAAACTCTTTCTTCATCATATTCTGGCAAAATTTCTTTGAAGTAAGCACTTAAAGTTGCATTATCTTCCTTATGAGAAATAGCCTGACCTTTGTTTTCTTTTACTGCAATTTTTTGCATTACTTCAGTCAATGGTTTTTCACCTTCGTATGTATAAATTGAAATTTCAGATAATAAACTTACGTTACTTTTTAAGTTTACTGTGATTTTTTTTCCATCTAATAATGATTCTGCCACAAAACCTGTACGAGTCTGCACTTTCAATACATATAAACCTGGTTTCCCAGAAATGGCTAAAATTTTGTCTAAATTCATGTTTATTAAAATTAGTATTAAGAATTTCTAGTATTTTTTTGATGTTCTTTTTTTAGAACATTATCTGCCTTTTTTAGCGGCTGCAAATTTCATTCTGTATTCCTGAAACGTTTTGCCTTCTGTGATATTTTTCAATTTCTTTTGAATCAAACGCTTTTTCAAAGAAGATATTTTATCTGTAAATAAAACTCCTTCGATGTGGTCGTATTCGTGTTGAATTACTCTTGCAATTAAACCGTCAAAAACTTCTGTTTTCATTACAAAATCTTCTTCGCAGTATTCAATTGTAACAGTTGGTTTTCTGTAAACATCTTCACGAACATCCGGAATACTTAAACATCCTTCGTTAAAACTCCACTCCTCACCTTCTTCTTTAACAATTTTAGCATTGATAAAAGTTCTTTTAAAACCTTTTAAATCCTTTTGTTCATCTGCCGGCAAATCCTCGTCATCACTAAAAGGTGTTGTATCGATAACAAATATACGTATTGGCAAACCTACCTGCGGTGCAGCAAGTCCAACTCCGTAAGCATTATACATGGTTTCATACATGTTTGCTATTGTCTCTTTTAAGTTAGGATAATCTGGCGTAATTGCCGTACCTACTTTTCTTAAAACAGGATCACCATATCCTACAATTGGTAAAATCATTTGTTTTTATTTAATGTTTTTCTAACGAAAACCTTAAAAATCGGTTCTCATAATTCAGCTGGCAAAAATAGTAAAAAATAGTCAACCAATAGTTGTAAACGCACATTATAACATATTTTTTATATGCTTTGGAAAACTCAGCTATAATTATGCCAAAATATTTCGTACAATTCTTAACTTTGCTAGTAAACCTCATTATATGTTTGACCGCATCTCAAAATTTACAAACAGTACTTCTTTTTTAAACGCTTCAAAAGTAACAATTGCTTCAGTTGTGCCCGTTTTAATTTTGAATTTTTTAGGCCATTTCGAAATAGGTTTTACTATTGCACTGGGTGCTTTTTATACTTATCCCAGTGATATCCCAAGTTCTTTAAGCCACAAAATTAAAGGATTAATCGTTGCATCGTTTATCGTATCGGGTGTAAATTTATTAGTAAATCTTGCTTATCCTTTTCCTTTTTTATTTTATCCTTTTTTAGGATTTTTATTGTTTTTATGTTCGATGATTTCAGTTTATGGACAGCGTGCCACACTGGTTTCGTTTTCTGCCTTATTGTCTATTTCGTTATCGTTTGGACATTTGCACGAAGGCTGGGAAGCTTTTCAATATTCTGGGTTTATTTTTATTGGAGGAATTTTATATCTGATAGTTTCACTTGTTTTTCATTTTGTACAGCCCTATAAATATGTAGAATTGCAAATTGCAGAAGGTATAAAGCTGACGGCAAAATATTTAAAACTAAGAGGAGATTTATGGAGTCCAGAAGCGAATCGCGAAAAAATAATTGAAAAACAGCTTGCCATACAAGTCGATTTGAATTTGATTCATGAAGATTTGCGTAAAATGCTTATAGGAAATCAAAATGCATCTGGAACAACAAGCCAAAACCGAAAAATGCTTTTGGTTTTTATTACTTTGGTTGAAATTCAGGAACTTGCATTATATACATCATTCGATCATAGTAAACTTCATGAAAAATTTGCTAAACATCCTGAAGTTCTTCGTACGTATCAAAATGTAGCTTACAAACTGGCTTCAACACTTAAAAAGCTTTCTAAAAATGTACATCATATTGCGGTTTATGTTGACAAAGACGATCTTAAAAATGAATTAGATGCTTTAGAATTTGCCATTTTTGATTATGAAAAAACATTAGGAAAAGAAGAAGCTGCAGAAGGCGTTTTAATGCTGACCAATATGCTGAAATATGCCAAAAATCAGGTTGGAAAAATTAAAATTATTCAGCGTGCGTTATCACTGGCAATGCAGTCTTATAAATTGAAAGATAAAGATAAGGAGTTAGAAAAATTCTTAACACCTCAATACTACCCTTTAAGAACACTTACTGAAAATTTAAGTTACTCTTCGTCTATTTTCAGGCATTCTCTGCGATTAACCATTACGATTTTAATTGGTTTATTTATTGGAGAAATGCTGGATCTTCAAAACGTTTATTGGATTTTACTAACCATTGTAGTAATTATGCGCCCTGGTTACGGATTAACCAAAGAACGATCTTATAATCGTATGTTTGGGACTATTCTAGGCGGATTATTAGCCTTTGGAATTGTGTCCATAATTCAAAATCATGTTGCATTAAGTATTTTTTCAATTGTATGCATGCTTTTAGGTATTTCTTTTACTCAAATTAACTATAAAATAAGTGCAACATTTGTAACTATGTATGTTGTATTTATCTATGGTATTTTAACTCCAAATGTTGTAGAAGTTATTCAGTTTAGAATTTTAGATACGCTTACCGGAGCGACTTTGGCATTTATAGCCAATCAGTTTTTATGGCCTGCCTGGGAGTTTATAAACACGCCTATTCATATCGAAAATGCAATCA
The DNA here is from genome assembly GCF_000016645.1 of Flavobacterium johnsoniae UW101. NCBI lineage: Bacteria > Pseudomonadati > Bacteroidota > Flavobacteriia > Flavobacteriales > Flavobacteriaceae > Flavobacterium > Flavobacterium johnsoniae. The sequence goes on along the minus strand of NC_009441.1, from coordinate 3,014,114 downwards.
GGGCAAATCGAAATTACCTTAAAGAAATTGCTGATTTTTATAATAAAAAAGGAGAAATTCCAACTTCATACCGATTAGCCAGAAAAAATGCTTTTGTTGAAATTGGAAATTTAATGACTTCTTTTCAGCGTATGATGCAGGAGCCAAAATCTAAGCAAAAAACAATGCCTTTGGTAAATAAACTGGTAGTTTTAAATCATTCGCTTTTGTCTGCATTAGCGTCTTTATCAACTTATATTCAGTCACATCAAACAACATCTGCTTCAGATTCATTCAATTATATTATAAAAACCATTTTATCTAATTTAGATAACTCTATTTCTATTTTAAGAAATGAAACTATAATTACGGATACTTTTTTTGACAAAGAAGATGTGACTTTACAGTTTGAGGAACTAAAACGCAAAAACTTCACTCGTCTGGCAACAGATGATGAATTGGATAAAGAAACTCGTCAGGCAAAAATGCAGGAAGCTTCAATGGTTATTGAGCAGTTAATCTGGATGAGCAATCTTGCCGAGAAAATTTTAAAAATAACAAAAGAATTAAAAGCCGTAAAGAACGATTAAGGCTTTTAATTCTTTTATTTTCTTTGTTTTTATTTGATATTTTGTTTTACAAAATCAGTTGTTACAACAGCTGCAAATTCATTGTTTAAACTTGCCAAAGCGGTTTCATGAATTAGTTCTGCCGAAAAATTCTGTCCGTCCACTCCTTTTTTATTAAAGGTTGCTGTCGCATCTGAAACGATAAAAGTATCAAAACCAAAATTTCCTGCCATTCTTGTTGTTGTCGACACACAGTGATCTGTTGTTAAACCTACAATTACCAATGTCGTTATTTTAGCATTATCCAATTTTTCTTTTAAATTTGTACCTATAAAAGCGCTGTTTACATTCTTTTTAATAACGATTTCTCCTTCATTTGGTTTTACCACATCTTTAAACTCATTCCCCGCATTATTTTCGTTGAGCAAAGAATTTGGATTTGAAGAACAATGCTGAATATGAAAAACTGGCAGATTATTTTGTCTCCACAGATTTAAAATTTCAGCAGCGTTTTCTTCTGCATTTACATTATTTCTCTGTCCGCCCCAATAATCAATATCATCAAATCCTTTTTGAATATCGATTAAAATTAATGCCGGATTGTTTGTTTTTGAAAGTGCCATATTCTTTTTGGTTAAAATTAAAAAAGGACTCAGTTATTTACAAACTAAGTCCTTGGGTATTATTTACATTTCGAAATTTTAATTATTTAATTTTTAAAACTTCAGCCGTATGTTTTCTCATTTCTGCTAAAAGCTCTGGTTTGTCGTTCAGAGTTTTACCGTAAGAAGGAATCATTTCTTTCATTTTAGCTTCCCACTCAGGAGTTTTAATCTGATTGGTAAAACATCTGCTGATTAAGTCAACCATAATAGCTACTGCAGTTGATGCTCCCGGAGAAGCTCCTAATAAAACTGCCAGAGTTCCGTCGTGTGTATTGATTACTTCTGTACCAAATTCTAAAACACCGCCGCCATCTTTTCCTTTTTTAATAACCTGAACACGCTGACCTGCTTTTTCTAATTTCCAGTCTTTAGAGCGTGCAGTAGGCAAATATTCACGAAGTGCTTTCATTCTGTCTTTTGGAGACTGACGAACCTGCTCGATTAAATATTTCGTTAATGGAATATTATGGAATCCCGCAGAAAGCATTGGGATTAAATTGTTTGCTTTTATAGATAGAGGTAAATCTAGATATGAACCATTTTTTAAGAAACGTGTTGAGAATCCGGCGAAAGGGCCAAAAAGAAGTGCTTTTTCACCATCGATTACACGTGTATCAATATGAGGAACTGACATTGGAGGTGCTCCAACACTAGCTTTACCATAAACTTTTGCCTGGTGTTTTGCAATAACTTCCGGATTAGTACATTTCAGCCATTGTCCGCTAACTGGGAAACCGCCGTAACCGTGACCTTCCGGAACATCTGCTTTTTCTAATAATGGCAATGAACCGCCGCCAGCACCAATAAATACAAATTTTGTATATGCTTTGCGTTTTTGTCCTGTCGACAAATCTGTAATTTTAATTCTCCATGATTTATCTTCACGCTGTTTTAACTTTTTAACTTCGTGATTAAAGTATAAAGTAACGCCGTCTAACTTTTCAAGATAATTAAACATGCTTCTTGTTAAGGCTCCAAAATTAACATCGGTACCTATTTCCATGTGAGTTGCAGCTAATTTTTCATCTGCTTCTCTTCCTTCCATTACAAGAGGCATCCATTCTTTTAACTGATTAAAATCAGTACTGAATGTCATATCTGCAAAAATTGGGTTACTTTGAAGTGCTTCGAATCTTTTTCTTAAATATTCTACATTTTTGTCTCCCCATACAAAACTCATGTGAGGAACACTTTTTATAAAATTTTCCGGAGATGGAACTTTATTCTGCTGTACTAAATACGACCAAAACTGTCGTGAAATTTCAAATGATTCAGCAATACTGATTGCTTTTTTAGGGTCAATACTTCCATCAGCCTTTTCTGGAGTATAATTTAATTCACAAAAAGCTGAGTGTCCGGTTCCTGCATTATTCCAGGCATCCGAGCTTTCGGCAGCCGCCACATCTAATCTTTCGTAAATTTCAATTTTTATATCCGGCTGCAGCTCTTTTAAAATTAATCCAAGAGTTGCACTCATAATTCCAGCTCCAATAAGCACTACTTCACTATTGGAACGTATTGTATTGTCAGGCATAACAGTATTTTGTTTTTAAAGTGCAAAGGTACTTCTTTCAATCGCAAAAAAAAACTAATTTTTGCATGATAAAAGTTAGGAAACTATAATTTTTTCTAAAAAAGAAAAATTAATCAGAAATACACTTAAAAACGTTTAGAAGAAAGATAATCCTGAAGCATAATTGTTGCCGAAATTTCGTCGATTAAACCTTTGTTCTGGCGTTGTTTTTTGCTGAGTCCGCTGTCGAGCATGGTTTGAAATGCCATTTTTGAAGTAAAACGTTCATCAACACGAATTACTTTCATGTCAGGAAAAATATTTGAAAAGTGAGTTACAAACCCATTAATAACAGATGCACTTTCAGATGGCTGGCCATTCATTTGTTTGGGCTCGCCAATTAAAACGGCTTCAACTTTTTCTTTAGCAAAATAATCTTTAAGAAAATCGATTAAAGTGTGAGTTGGAATCGTAGTTAAACCAGATGCTATTATCTGCATTTCATCTGTAACTGCTATTCCGGTACGTTTTTGTCCGTAATCTATAGAGAGTATTCTTGGCATTGTATTTTTTTAGCAGGTTTACCTTAAAATAATTTATTGTGTTTTAAAAAACCAATAATATAAACAATTTCTAATTCCGATTCAATTCTAATAATTGCAGTGTAACCTTTAAAAACATAGTCTCGATACTTTTCCTCATCAAAATAAATGGATTTTTTAAAGTAAAAAGGGTTTACCAAATCTTTTTTAATATTCTTAAGCAAATCTTTTTTAAATTTTCTCGCAGCAATTGGTTTATCTTTAGCTATATATTTTATTTGTTCTTTTAGTTGCAACATAAAATCCTCAGTAAAGCTAACTTTCATATTTAGAAATAGTTTTTTCTAAGATTTCATCTAATTCCTCAAATGTGTAAATCTTTGCTGTACCATTATCAATTTTAGCCGCTGCAGCCTCTAATTTTCTTTTATTTTTAATAAAATTAGGATCAACAAAATTACTCTCCTCAACTATTTTCAATTCATCAGAAGAAAATGAACTTAATAATTTCAATATCTTTTCCTTAATTTCTGGCTGAAATTCCAATCTTATTGCTTCCATAATACTTTATTTTACAATACAAATATAAAGCTTTTTGAATTGATGTTTTTACAATTTAACTTACTTCAAAAAGTCCATAATTTAATCTCTTAATTATTTAACCCAAAAGGTCCGCCTTGAGCGAACTCAAAACGGACCCGAACCTAAATATTTAAAAACTAAAACTTTATTCTATCTATTAAATAATCTGCTGAAAAAACCTTTGTGTTCTTCAGTATCTTGTTCTTCTTCATAATGAGCAAATTTTGCTTGTGCTTTTTCGTGCTCAAAAATTAACTCTTTAATATATTCTACATAAGTTCTCTTTTTTTCTTCTAAGAAACCTATTAGGTATTTTTCACTAAATTCTACTCCGCTTGCTGCTTCAATTTGAAGCAGTTTTTTATATAATGGTTCAATATGCATTGTAACAACCTCTTGCGGAACGGCTTGTCTTCTTCCAAAGTAGTTTACAATAACTCCATTTTCGTCTCTGGCGATATCAAAGTCAGTTATAACCCAATAGTATCTTCCAGATTTAGCTAAGTTTTTTACTATTGCATGAAAGTTTTTTCCGTTTTTAAGATTTTCCCACAGGACTTTAAAAATAACTTTTGGCATATCCGGATGACGAATAATGTTATGCGGCTGTCCCATTAACTCATAATCTTCGTAACCACAAACGTCAACAAAAACTTCATTGGCATATTCAATAATACCAAAAGCATTTGTTTTGCTCATAATTACCTGCGTTTTATCCCAAGTAACTTCTTTATCAATAACTGTAACTGGTGTTCGAAGTTGATTTTCTTGATTCATGTCTCGTAAATTTAATATGTTTTTGGATTGGATTTTTTAATTCTGGTTTGTAAGAATTAATTACACAAAAGTAGAGAGAAGAAAAAGTGCAAAATCTGACTTTTGTCATATTTTGATATAAAAAAAACTTTTAGTGGATGTTTTTTAAATTTATTCCACTTAAAGACCATTAAAAAAATTTATCAAATTAAAAACAAAATGTTACATATGTAACATTTTCAATCTCGTTTACTTTTTTGCTTTTCTTTAAATACTTTATCTTTGCCAAAAATTTAAACTATGAATTCTTTACAGACTACAATTGAACAAGCTTGGGAAAACAGAGCTTTATTACAAGAAACAGCTACAACTGATGCTATTAGAGAAGTTATCGAATTGGTTGATGCAGGAAAATTACGTGTTGCTGAACCAGTTGGTGATAAATGGCAGGTAAACGAATGGGTTAAGAAAGCGGTTGTAATGTATTTCCCAATTCAAAAAATGGAAACATGGGAATCTGGTATTTTTGAATACCACGATAAAATGCTCCTTAAAAGAAATTATGCTGAGAAAGGAATTCGTGTAGTACCAAATGCTGTTGCACGTTATGGAGCTTATATTTCAAGCGGTGTTATTTTAATGCCTAGTTATGTAAACATTGGTGCTTATGTTGATGAGGGAACTATGGTTGATACATGGGCAACTGTTGGAAGCTGTGCACAAATTGGTAAAAACGTACACTTAAGCGGTGGTGTTGGAATTGGCGGTGTTTTAGAGCCATTACAAGCTGCTCCGGTAATTATTGAAGACGGTGCTTTTATTGGTTCTCGTTGTATTGTTGTAGAAGGTGTTCACGTTGGTAAAGAAGCTGTTCTTGGTGCTAACGTTTGTTTAACTGCTTCAACAAAAATTATTGATGTTACGGGTGACGAACCAGTTGAAATGAAAGGTTTTGTTCCTGCACGTTCTGTTGTAATTCCAGGAAGTTACACTAAGAAATTTGCTGCTGGTGAATTCCAAGTTCCATGCGCTTTAATCATTGGAACTCGTAAACCTTCTACAGATTTAAAAACTTCATTAAATAATGCACTTCGCGAATACGATGTTGCAGTATAGATTTTAAAAATCAATAAAAAATCCAAATTTCGATTGAAATTTGGATTTTTTATTATTTATTACTTTTCTGAAGTTTCAAAAGCTTCGCATATTTCATGTAAGAGAAAAAAGCCTGAATCATTGAAAACGTTATACCATCCAATCCGTTTAAAAAACCTTTTTTAAAGAAATAGCATCTTATAAAAGAAACTGTTCCATTTAATACAGGTTTAAAAGCATTGACTCTTTTTCCCTGATCATAAAGCTGCTGCGAATGCCAGGTAGTGTATAAATTTTTCTTGGCGATAAATTGATCAAAATTTTCCCAAGCGTAATGATTTATATGAACATTTAAATGGGTCTTATTGCTTTCGCAAACTTTTTGATGAACTCTCTCATTTGATGGAGAAGCTGTTTTTTTATTAAAAAAACGTGCTGTTTTATCAGGATACCAGCCTGCAAAATTTATTTTTTTACCCCCCAGATAATTATACAATCTAAAAGTATAGACATCAAAATCTTGATTTTCATGTTTTCCTGATAATATGAATTTTTCGGCATCTTCGGCTAAAATCTCATCTGCGTCCAGATTTAAAATCCAGTCGTTTTTACAATATTGAAGTCCATGAATTCGCTGTGGTCCATCGCCTAAAAACTTCTGCGGGATAACTTTAGCTCCTTTTTCTTCTGCAATTTTTACTGTATTATCAACACTTAATGAATCTATTACGATTACTTCATCACAAATTCTAAAAAGTGCATCTATACATTTACCTATATTTTTCTCCTCATTATAGGTTATTACCAATCCGCTGATTTTCATGTATTATTTAAAATAATTTAAGTTTTCCAATCTTTAATTTTAACCTAAATCTAAACAGACTGTCCTCTCCTTTTATGTCAATTCTTTTTACTAAATAATTATTTTTAAAAGGAAATTTATTAACCCTGTTTCCAATTCTCAAACCATATTTTATGCCATTATCGCGCATAATTTTTTCAAAAACAGCAAATTGAGCCTCTTTTTTAGCATAATTACCATAAGGATAAGCTAAAACTGGTTTTATATCTAATTGATTTTTTTTTATAAAATCATTTGACTTAATGAAATCAGCTTCTAATTCTTCTTTTGATAATGAGCTGTATCTTTTATGTTCAAAAGAATGATACCCTAATTCAATAAGATTAGTGTTTAATTCTTTTAATTGGTCAACACTCATTATTTTTTCTTTTCCTTCAATCCAATAATCAAAATTACCAACGAAAGAAAATGGTATAAAAAAAGAAGCTTTTAATTGATATTTTTCAAGCAAAGGCACCGCATACAAAAGCTGGCATTCTGTAACATCATCAAAAGTGATGATAATGCTTTTTGAAGGCAGCTCATTTAAATTCTCTAAATCCTTAAAATGAAATGTTGTATAATTATTATCATGCAGAAACTTTAATTGAGATTCCAGCTTAGAAATAGAAATACTTAAATTCAAAGATTTAGCTTCATCCACAACAACATTGTGGTACATTAAAATGGGTAACTTTGACATCTACTTTTTTGTGCAAATCTATATATTTATAGAATTGATTAACAAAAAAAAGAAAAAATTAAACAAAAAATAATATTTCACATATTTCAAGCCTATTATTGTAAGAATTACGAATCATTTTCTTAATTCACTTAGAAATGCATAATTGAGCAATATATAAGAATATAAATACAATTAATACAACCAAAAGACTTTGTTGTTTATAAGATGGTTTTAATAGATCACTCAGCAGGTTTAGAGTACTATTATTTTAAAAAAAAGCTGAAATTTTATTTCAGCTTTTTTTGAAGTTTTAAAAGTTTAGCATATTTCATATAAGAGAAAAAGCTTTGGATCATTGCGATTGACAATCCATCGATGCCATTAAAGACTCCTTTTTTGAAAAAGTAACAGCGTATAAAAGATACTGTACCATGAATTACAGGTTTTAAAGCATTAATTCTTCTCCCCTGATCAAATAATTGTTGTGCATGCCAGCCAGAATATTGATTTTTTTTAGAAATAATCTGATCTAAAGAATCCCAGCCATAGTGCAAAATATGCACGGCAACTTTTTTTTCATTTTGAGTAATTATTTTCTGATGCACTTTAGAATCAGAGGGATGGGCAGTTTTCTTATTGAAAAAACGAACTTTATGATCTGGATACCAGCCTGAAAAATCAATCAGTTTATCTGCTAAAAAGTTTTTCACTCTAAAACTAAAAGCATCATAATTACCTTGCAGATATTTTTCATTAAGGATAAACTGTTCAGCATCTTTATCCAAAAACTCATCGGCATCAAGATTTAAAATCCAATCATTTTTGCAATAAGGCAAACCATGTGTTCGTTGTGGGCCATCTCCTAAAAAAGCCTGTTCAATAACTATTGCACCCTTTTCTTTTGCAATTTCAACTGTACGATCCTTACTGAAAGAATCTACAATAATAACTTCATTGCATACTTTCAATAAAGCATCAATACATTTTCCAATGTTCTTTTCTTCGTTGAACGTAATGACGAGGCCGCTAATTTTCATTCTAAATTTTAATTTGATTTTTACAAAAATAACACATTTTATTTTAATTCATTTTTAATGTCTGGAATGGTTGCACACTTCATAAAATAGTTTGTAATTTAGCCTTCAAATTGAACTGAAAAAAATGAGGATATTAGTTATTCAACAAAAAAGGATTGGAGACGTACTAACGAGTACAATAATTTGTAACAACTTAAAGGCTAAGTTTCCAGATTCGGTAATCGACTATATGTGTTATCCAAATTCTATAGATGTACTAAAAGAAAATCCAAACATCGACAACATTATTCCGTTGTCAAACGAAGTTAGAAAATCTATTCCTTCTCTTTTTAAATTCATTTTTCAAATTCGCAGAAAAAAATATGATGCGGTAATTGATGTGTATTCAAAATTAGAAACTAACCTGATTACCTTATTTTCTGGAGCAAAATATAAAGTTTCGTACCATAAATGGTATACTAAAATATTCTACAATTATACATACGAACGTTTTGATGCCGTAGAATCTGAGCACGGTTTAGCAATTGAAAACCGATTATTACTTTTAAAACCTTTTATTTCAGAAAAAATTACAAATGTTAAACCTAAAATATTTTTAAAAGACTCTGAGATTAACGAAGCTAAACAACTTTTAAAAAGTTACAACATAGACAGCGAAAAACCGCTTATTATGTTTGGTATTTTAGGAAGCGAAGTTTATAAAACCTATCCTCTTGAAGGAATGGCAAAAATTATAGATTTTACAGTAGCAAAAACTAATGCAACCATAATTTTTAATTACGTTCCATACCAAAAAGATTTGGCATTAGAAGTATATAACTATTGCAGTGAAGAGACAAAAAAACATATTGTTTTCGATTTGTACTGTACAGAACTTCGTCCGTTTTTAGCCTTACTTTCACAATGCGAAATGTTAATTGGAAACGAAGGCGGTGCCGTTAATATGGCCAAAGCGCTTGAAATTCCAACTTTTTCAATCTTTACACCTTCTGTTAGAAAAGAAACATGGCAGATATTCGAAAATGAAGCAAAAAACTTCTCTATTCACTTAAAAGACTTAAAACCAGAAATATACAAACAGCATACTGAGCAATATATTAAAGAACATACTTTTGAATATTATGCTGAGTATCCTCTGTCTTTAATATTGGAAAAATTAGAAGCTTATTTTCGAGAGTACAAAAATTGAGAAAAGTATAAGCATCGGATGAATACTACTGAAAAACAAAAGCTGTCGGTTTTAATTATTACTTTTAATGAAGAGCGATACATAAAATCCCTGCTCGAAGATGTTGATTTTGCTGATGAAATCATCGTTGTTGATTCTTACAGTACCGATTCTACAATTAAAATAGTGCAATCTTTTCCAAATGTTACTTTAATTGAAAAGAAATTTGTTGACTATACTTCTCAAAGAAATTTTGCAATAGATCAGGCAAAAAACGATTGGATATTATTTATTGATGCCGATGAACGTTTAACTCCAGAACTGAAAACTGAAATTATTTCGACAATACACAATAAAGATGCTGTAAGTGCTTATCTGGTTTACAGAATTTTTATGTTTAAAAACAGTAAATTACGTTTTAGCGGCTGGCAGACTGATAAGATTTTCAGGCTTTTTAATAAAACTTACTGCAGGTACACCGAAGACAGAATGGTACATGAAAAGCTTATCGTAAACGGAAAAATAGGTATCTTAAAAAATAAAATCATTCACTTTTCTTATACTTCATATCAGGAATATAAACTGAAAATGTATAAGTATGGTATTTTAAAGGCGAATGAAAAAGTAAAAAAAGGACAAAAACCAGTTCGAATATTACTGATTTTTCATCCTCTTTATACATTTTTATATCAATATTTAATAAGACTTGGTTTTTTAGACGGCATAAATGGAATTATAATATGCTACCTAAATGCTTACAGCATTTATATTCGTTACAAAGAATTTTTCCGTCTTACTTCTTCCAAAATTTAAGCTTCTTTTTTAGGCGTTTCTTTCTATAAAACTGCTCCTGAAAATCGGCTGTATATTTCCACAAAGTTTCAAAAATCTTTTCCTCAGATTCTTTTTTATACAATTTTGCATATTCATTACTCATAACTGCAACCATTTCCTTAAGAGGAGTCAAACGGCACAGGTTTTTCATTCGCATTTCAAAAGTCATCGATTCATGAAATTCCATTCTGTTTAAATCAACAAGAAAAAAATCATAAGTACCTTCACTATTCTTTTTAATTAGGGTATTTCCTGGAGAATGGTCTAAAAATTCAATTCCTTTTTCGTGTAGTCCAAAACTAAATCTGGTAAACTGTCTTAATATATTTTCATTATCTGGATAATTTGGAATTTCTACCAGTTCTCTATATGTTAAATCAGCATTTAAATGCTCACTTACATAATAACTGTCTTTTAATCCCAGAATATTAAAATTTTCAAGAAATGCAATTGGTTCGGGCGTTCCAATTCCTTTTTCTAATAAAATAGTTGCATATTCAAATGATCGTCTTGCTTTTGACTTTCTAAAATATCGATAAGCAATCTTGTTAATTAAATTCGGAATTTTAAATGACTTTATATTGATTTTTTTTTCGTTAAAATCAAATAATTTTATCTTATTACGATCTCCATTTCCAAAAAGTTCACCCGTAGAACTGAACATTTTGATTGTATTAAGTATCGACTCAGTGCTATTTTCGAAAATTGGATTTACTTTAAAATTCATCAGCTTTTTTTTATAAACAACAAAAATACGTATACGATCTAAGACTTCAAATTATTATTGTATTTTCGTAAAAAAAAGAAAAAAAATGCCACCTAAGATTTTTCTGGAAACACATAATATAAGCAATCGGGCAGCTGGCTTAGGAACTTTCAATTATGAACTGGTAAAAGGTTTATCTGCTTTGGATTTTAAAGATTATGAACTAATTTTAAACACTCCTGAGCCTGATATTTTAAAAGAGGAATTCAAAGCTAAATTTAAATATCACAAATACAGTAGCTTATCAAGACATCCGTTATTTAGAGTTCGTAAAAAACACGATTTATGGCACTCTGTAAATCAAAATACTAAAGTCGAACCTTTTTCTTGTAATAAATATCTGTTAACTATTCATGATGTTCATTTTATTGAAGAAGTTTCTCCAGATCCTAATCATAGACTGAATCGATTATTTAGGGCTAAACTTGAAAAATCAACTGCCATAACTTATATCTCAGAGTTTGCAAAGTCTGAGACCCATAAAAATTTTAATGTGCCAGATGTTCCAGAATATGTAATTCATAACGGAAATCCGATTTCTACAGTATTAGACACATCTAAATACATTACAAATATTCCTGTTGACAGGCCTTTTTTCTATGCTATTGGAGATTTTCTTGAAAGAAAAAATTATCAGTCGATTGTCAATATGATGAGACATGTAAAAGACTTCAATTTAATTATTTCCGGGAACAATGATAAAAAATACGGTGACAAAATAAAGCAGTTAATTGCTGATAACGGATTAACGAAGCGAGTATTTTTGACTGGAAAAGTAAGCGAAGAAGGCAAACAGTTTTTTATGAAAAATTGTACTGCATTTCTTTTCCCTTCAATTAGAGAAGGTTTTGGACTTCCGCCAATTGAAGCAATGAGTTTTGGAAAACCTACTTTTTTATCAAATAAAACATCTTTGCCTGAAATTGGAGGTGAAGCATCAATTTATTGGGATAATTTTGATCCTGAATACATGACGAATGTTTTAATTGAAGGGTTGCATGATTATGAAACCAATAAAACTGAAAGAGAAGCAATCATAAAAAAACGAGCAGCCGACTTTGATTGGAAAAGAACAGCTGCTGATTATTTTGATGTTTATAGATCTATTTTAGAGTAATTATTTGAACAAAAATTTAAACCACTGTCCAAAATTTTTAGAAAACAAATAGGTCTTAGAGAGCTTTAAGACCTTAGATTTTATTACAAATTCTTTAATTTGTTTTAAATCTTTACTTGGAAAATAATTTAATCGTTTCCATCTTTCCGGTTCTATGTAATAGAAATTTTCAAACTGAGAGTAGTTGTTTTCATTTACTTTAATCCATTTATCTAAGAACTCCGGGTTCACTTCGCGTTTATGTCCCCAATTTTCTAACTTAAAGCGTAACTCTTCTTCAGTTCTGGATAAGGATTCATGCAAAACAATATTATCTGTGTAGATTACCTGTGCTTTTGTTCGTCTTGCACAAGTATAATCAGGATAATTGGTAGCAAATACTGCTTTCATTGGCAGATCAACATACAATATTCCATTGTCAGTATATTTATAAAGTATTACCCAAAAAGCAGCAATCTGAATTTTCTTTTTTTCTGGATTGTCAAGATAATGGTCAAATTTTCTTAAATCTTTGACAAATTTTTCAAAATCAAAAAAATACTCGTCGCTGTCTACCTGAATAAGCCAATTTCCTATTCCCATTTTTAGAGAGAGTAAATGACGCTCTCTGGTATCCATATCAATTTCAGTAAGAGATGGGATATAGAAATTATCTTTATAAATTTCAATCTTTTTATCTACATCAAACTCTTCTAACCAATCAAAGAAAGAAGGATCTACTTCGAACTTATTTCCTGACCACGTAATGAAATTTTCATCCATAGCAATAAAAATTCTATCAGAAGCTTCATAAACAGGAGGAATGGACAACTTTAATTTCTCATAATCATGCGAAAATAAAAAGCCAACATGGATTTTCTTCATATACATTTGTCAATCAAGGGGGAGTTATTTCTTTCCAATTTTAGGCAAAAATAACAATAATATACTAATAAACCCTTTTAATAACTTCCAGCTGAGTTTATTTTTTCTTATATGCTGAAATTGTAAGAATCTTTTTGAATTTAAAACTTCAACTTCTTTATAGTCATCCGCAAATGCGGGAAAATATTTTTGAAAAGTTTGTTTTTTTTCTTCATTATACAAATCTCTAAATTTTGGATTTGAAGAGATTCCTGTAAAATCATAAATGGCAATAGTTTTCTTTAAATACTTGTAAGCAACATTTTGATGACATATAGTGTAAACAAAAAATTCCCAATCTGAAGCAATTTTATAATTTTCGTTATAATAAAAATATTTATCAAAAAGACTTTTTCTTATAAATGTTGACTGATGATTGATAGAACTTGTATAAAAAAAAGAAAAATGAAGTTTTTCAGTATATGTTTTTAGTCTTTTTGATCCATTACTTTGTTTATAATTGTCGCCATAATAAATATCATATTCAGATGTCAGACTTGAAACATTATCTTGTAATACCAAATTATCATTAAAGCAGTCTCCACCATTCATAAATATTACAAATTCTCCTGTTGCAGCTTTAATCCCCTTATTCATGGCATTAAAAACACCACTATCTTTTTCACTAACCCAATATGTAATTTTGTCTTGATATTCTTCAATCAATTCTTTACTTCCATCCGTACTTCCTCCATCTATTACAATGAATTCAAAATCTTTGTATGATTGATTAGTAACACTTTCAAGTGTTTTCTGCAATCCATTTTTATCATTAAAATTTACAGTTATTACAGATATTACACTCATATTATTCTTAATTATATTTTTTCCAAAATTTTAATTTTCTCCACTTATTTTTTCTTCTCTTTCTTTCTACATTAAACTCTCTGGATAAGGTAAAAAAATCAGCATTTTTGCTGGCAAGAACCAAAATAGGATGTGTGATCTCTCCGAGTTTTTCAGTTTTAAGATTTGAAAAAGTATCGTTAACATCCATAGTGTGTGTAGCATTTACACCAAAACCTATATTACTAATTAAATTTACATTAGGAATAATTGACAAACTATTATTAAAAAAATTAGTTATGGTCCATTGATAATCCCATGTATCAATTCCGTTTCTTAGCATTTTATTAAAAATATACTTCCAGCTATCAACAATAATTGGATCGCTGAAAATCAATTTAAAACTGCTTTCAGCATCAATATCTTTATATTTCGAAAGCTCAACATCATAATCTTTCCAAGCTCTACGCCATGAGGCCCATCCCCATACATGAGTTAAATTAGAAAAATAATAACTGTCTTGTCCATGTTTTTGTCCCATTTGCAAATTACTGCCGCCAATATGTCTTATTCTAGTATCATATCGGTATTTTTCAAGCATTGCATCGCAAAAGATGAAAAAATCATCAGAAGGAAGACAATCATCTTCTAAAATAATTCCTTCTTCTTCATTTTCAAAAAACCAATTTATCGCAGATGAAACTGCATATTTACAACCTAAATTTTCATCACGAAACAAGGTTTTAACTTCACAATTCCAGTCAATTTTATTTATAATACTTCTGGTTTCGCTGCAAAGTTCTTCTTCATTAGACTTGTCTTTTCTAGGGCCATCAGCAGCTACATACAACTTTTCAGGCTGCATTTTTTTAATCTGTTCAAAAACCTGCTCAGTTACATCTGGACGATTAAAAATTAAAAATAGTACTGGTGATTTTGTTTTATAGTTATTCATTCTTTTCTAATTAATTTGAACTGACTTTTTATAAAGATCTAGACATTGCTGTGCGGCGTTTTCCCAAGTAAACCTTTTAATTTGTTCGATACCTTTTAATGAAAATTCTATTCTCATTGCTTCATTTTCAAGAAGACTTTGAATCTTGTTTCTTAAATCATCTTTACTATTAACATCAAAATAAACTCCTGCATTTCCTGCCACCTCAGGAAAAGAACTATGATTTCCTAAAACCACCGGGCATTCGCAAGCCATCGATTCTAACACAGGAATTCCAAAACCTTCATAAAGGGAAGGAAACACAAAACATTTTGCTTTTTTATAAAAATATCCCAATTCATGTTCTTTAAAATCCAGCTGCAATATTTGTTTTTCTAAATCTAAACTTTTTATAAATTCGATTTCCTCCTTATCAAATTTTCCTCCTCCTGCACAAACTAAAAACAAATTCGGATTATTCTTTAAAAGTACTTTTATAGAATCTGCTAAAAATTTAAAGTTTTTATAATCTGATCTGGAACCAACATATAGAATATAATTTTCTGGTAAATCCGCCTCAGTATTTTCATTCACTTTAATTGATGTACCATGATAGATGACTTCTATTTTTGATTCATCTATATGAGGATACAATGTTAAAATGTCTTTTTTTGTATTTTGAGAAACAGCAATAATTTTTGCGGCCTTTTCGATTAATAATAATTTATTTTTTTTCAGTTCATCTGCATCAGAAAAGTATTCGGGAAAGAGCTCATGAATCATATCGTAAACTGTTAAAACGAAAGGCTTTCCATTTATTAAATTCAAAAAATAAGGATCGTAGTATGTTGGTACAAATACATCAAAAGTATCCTTTGAATTCAATCTATTAATAGTTCTGGAATAGTTTAGTTTTTTACTTTTCTTCCTAATACTAATTCCTAATTTAGATAAAAGCTCTAAAAAAAAAGTGTTTTGCTTCTGTGTCTTATTGTAGAGCACACTTTCCTTGTAATATATATTTCTTGTATAAAACCAAGGCGTAATAATTTCTAAGTTGTCTTTTTTAGAAAGAATAGAAAAAATCTCTGTATAATATCTTGAAACCCCTCCATATTTCTGGTAATTAAAAGCTTGCGAATCGAGGATTATTTTCATCATTAAAAATTAAATTTCAAGTTTAAAATAAAAAATAGTTATTAATTTATCTAATGCAAAGTATAACAAATAACAATGCAAAATAAGCGTTAAAAAAACTTATACCCTATTTTTTTATCGGTTTTTAAAATAATTATTTGAGCATTTTTTCATTAAACTCAATTACTTTTTCAAACATCTTTTTTTTGCGTTTATTATTTACCTTTGCATTTCTTTATCTTTAAAGAACAAATTACTTATTATGGATACTATAAATCAAGAAATAATCAACGCTTACGAAGTTATAAAAGAAGGCGGAATCATACTTTATCCAACTGATACCGTTTGGGGAATTGGCTGTGATGCGACGAATCCGGAAGCTGTTGCAAAAATATACAAGTTAAAACAACGTGCCGAAACACAAAGCATGATCGTTTTAATGAATGGAGAAAAAATGATGTACAATGTTTTTAAGAATATTCCCGAAGTCGCATGGCAGATTTTAGATTTATCTGAAAAACCAACAACATTAATCCTGGACGATGCCAGAAATGTAGCTCACAATGTTATTTCTGCAGATAAATCACTTGGAGTTAGATTAGTAAAAGAGCCTTTTTGCTACAAACTAATGGAAAGAATGAAAAAACCTTTGGTTTCTACATCGGCAAATATTTCCGGACAGCCAACACCAATGTCTTTTAAAGAGATCAGTCCTGAAATTATTAATGGAGTCGATTATGTCGTAAAACTAAATCAGGATAAAGTTGCCGGAAAACCTTCGACAATTATAAAACTGACAAATGATTCTCAGGTAAAAATTATTCGAAAATAGAACTTAAATTAAAAAGCCGGATCAAATTGTTTTTTGATCCGGCTTTTTATTATTTTAAAAAATGCAAACTCAGAGTTGTACATCTTTTTAAACATTTTTTAAACTCTCAATCAGCCAGTCGATATCTTCTCTTGTATTGTAATGACTAAATGAAATTCTGAGATTTGGCAGTTTTAAGTCAGCTTCTGAAAGCATTTCTTTTAAAACATGCGAAGGCTTTATACTTCCTGACTGACAGGCACTTCCTCTAGAAACAGCAATCCCCTTCATATCCAAACTAAACAAAAGCATAGAAGTTTTATCTGAAGAAAATGGCAGTGTAATATTTATAATATTATAAAAATCATCCTTTTTCCCGTTTATTCTAAAACCCGGAAATTCAATTTCTAATTGTTGTATTAGATATTTCTTTAAATCAGAAATATAATTTCTCTCCTGATCTAAATTTTCATAAGAAAGAGACAGCGCTTTAGCCATTCCGGCAATTTGATGCACTGCTTCTGTCCCAGCACGCAATCCTTTTTCCTGCTCACCTCCAAAAATTAAAGGCTGTAAACCAGTATTTTTTCGAATAAAAGCAAAACCAATACCTTTTGGTCCATGAAATTTATGTGCGCTTGCTAAAATAAAGTCTACAGAAGTTTTTTGAAGATCAATTTCTGTTTTACCAACTGACTGAACTGTATCTGAATGAAATAAGGCATTATATTGCTTGCAAATAACACTTACTCTTTCTAAATCTAAAATAGTTCCTGTTTCGTTGTTTACATGCATTAAACTAACGATTGTCTTCTTTTCGTCAGATAATAAATTAGACAGATGCGTTAAATCAATGCTTCCGTCAGTATTTACATTTACATAATCAACCTGAATATTATAATCAGACTGTAAAGCCAAAACAGTGTATAAAACGGCATGATGTTCAATTCTTGAAGTAATAATACGTTCTACCTTAAGATCTTCAACTGCCGATCTTAAAATCCAGTTATCAGCTTCAGTCCCGCCCGAAGTAAAAAGAATTTCCTGTGCAGAACAATTTAAATATTTAGCAATAGTTTTTCTTGAAAGTTCTAAAATTGTTTTTGCATTACGTCCAAAACTATGTGTAGATGATGGATTTCCAAAATCTTCACTCATAATTTTAGTCATTTCCTGAACAACTTCTGGACGCATCGCAGTAGTTGAGGCGTTATCGAGATATACTTTTTTCATTAATGCAAAGTTATAAAATATCAATTGTCTAATCTTAAATATCATTTGCCAAATTTTTCACTATTTTTGGCACAAATAAAACTACAATGAAAAAATATGCAAGCCTTATATTTCTGGCGTTTTTGTTAAACGGCTGCGACGATGGTGATCTAACCGTAGACGAAATCAATTTTGATTCTGTAACTCCTGTAAGCTGTACTACATTTACAGAAAACTCGCTTAGTACTGATCCTACGATAATATATAAGTTAAAAACTCAAGAAGCATTTGTTTTACAGCTGCCTCAAACCAATGGACTTGTAAATAACAATGGAACTGTAACGTACGACATCGATAACTCAATATACCGAGTTTTATACAGAGCTTATAACGGAGCGGTCGCAAAAGATAATATCTGCGGCACTATTCCGCCTAGTTCTCCAAATGTTACTGAAGAATGGGTTGGAGCTTCTGGAAAAATAAAAATTGTTTCTTCTCAGGTTCCTACAACGACAGATGCAAATGATTCATTTCGAATCGAGGCATATAATCATGTTATTACATTTGAAAACATTACTTTTCAAAAACCATCTGGTCCTCAGGTTCAGGAAATATTTGAGTTTGGTACTTTCAAAACAACTGTTACACCTGCTGATTTAACATTTCAAAATACTGATACTGGAGAAGCTTTTAACTGTCCTGACAATAAAAAAATCTATAATTACAATGCTTCATTTACTTTAACAGTAGAGAATTTAGATCCTGCTTTACTTACTAATGAAGCAACTGCACCGAATCAACCAAGATCTCAAGCAATTACTGCAACAACCAATAAAGTTGTTTATCGAAATTTTGTAAACGGGTCTGGAAGTATTACTTCTACATATGATTTCTGCGCAGCTCAAATTCCAAGCTTGCCATTACTAAATCAAACCTGGATTGGTGCTGATACAAGTGAAACAAAAAAAGCAACTATAGAAGTAACTACAGAAAAAATTGGAGACAAAACATTTATCCATACAGTTGTACTAAAAAATGTAAAACTAACAAAAGACAGCAGTTACTTTCAGTTAGGGAACACTTTTACTTTGGGTAAAATAACAGTAAACTTATAGTAAAAACAAAAGGATTCACAGCTTTTATTTCTTACAAAAAAAACGTCCGTTTTTCATTTGATTTTTAAATTAAATCAATACTGAAAAACGGACGTTTTTTTATGCTCTAAAATGAATGATTTTAAACTATAAAAACAATTTTATTTGTTACTCTGACGAATATAAACTTCGGTTGCACCTAAGCCGTATTTTTGATAATTCGCATCCTGAAAATCAATTCCGTCATAACGGCCTAATAAAAAATCAAGTTCGGCTTTTAAAATTCCTTCGCCGACACCGTGAATAAAAACAATTTTTGGAATGCGGTTTCGTATCGCAAATTCAATATGTCTTTTTGCAGTTTCAGTCTGCAGAGTCAGGATATCATAATTTGACATTCCTCGTTTATTTGGAACCAGTTTTTCGATATGTAAATCAAATTCTGGAACTGCAACATCGCGTTTATCCTTCTTTTCTTTTACAAAACTTCTCGGTTTAGGCTCAGTTTTCTCTTTTGTAACTTCTTCTAAATTAATTCTTTTAATAGAATTCATTAAATCACTGGAATCTTGTATTTTAACTAATTCATTGACAAAAAATGTCATCGTAAATCCGTCTTCAGTTTCTATTAAAACTTCATTGTTTTTAACCGAAACCACAGTTCCGTTTATTGCCTCGTCTAAAACCGAAACTTTATCTCCTTTAGTCAACATCCTGCTCTTCTTTTTCTTGATTCTTACTTGGTGTTTTTGCGCTCAGCTGCATCATTCCGTACATGAAAACTGCAATTGCAATAACCATTACATAGATATTTTTTTGATCTGAAACCTGCTCGTACAAAGCAACTGAAATAGCAAGAATCATGATTATAATTTTAAACGTTTTCATTTTTTTGAGTTTGAGATTTCAAAAGTATAAAACTTTAAATTAACTGTTGTTTTTCTTTTAAAATGTTATCCAATATTTTTTTGTAAAATTGTAAAAAAATCACCCGTGAATTTAGAGAAATATATGATCCCCTGCCCGTTTAAAAAACTCTTTGGTTTTGAGTGTCTGGGCTGTGGTTTTCAACGCTCTTTATTCTTACTTTTTAAAGGCGAATTTTCGGCAGCATTTTATATGTATCCGGCAATTTACACAACTCTTCTTTTTTTAGTTTTAGTTGGTTTATATTTTTTGGATAAATCCAGAAATTATCACAAAATAATATGGAAAGCAGCAACCCTGAATATCATTTTTATGTGCATTGGTTACATCTATAAACACTTTTATATTTAATTTTAAGAAAGCAGTTTTACTTCTTAACCTGGTTCAAAATATCATTCATCATTTCGATCTGCACTTTTTGAATTTCAATTAATTCTTGCTGCTGATGCATAATAAGATGATCAATTTTATCGTGAATCATTCTAATTTCTAATTCAGATTTCAGATTAATCATGTAATCTTTTTTAGCGCGGTTTCGGTCTTTTTCTTCCTGACGGTTTTGGCTCATCATGATTACCGGAGCCTGAAGTGCCGCAATACATGATAAAATTAAATTCAATAAAATAAACGGATACGGATCAAAACCTTTGTTAACCAAAATATAAACATTTGAGCCAATCCAAATGACAATAAAAACAACAAAAGAAATTATAAACGTCCAGCTTCCGCCAAAATCTGCCACTTTATCGGCTATTTTTTGACCAAAACTTCTCGTTTCATCTTCATCTTCAACAATGCTTACAATCGATTTGTCTTCTTTTAATGACGAAATAACATTTTTCTCAAGATCAGAAAGCATTCCTATCTCAGTAGACAAATAATTCGAAATATACTTTTGACGGTATTCATTTAATTCCTGAACCGAAATAGAATCATCATCACAAAAAGAAGGATGATCTTTTACAATAAGGCTTAAAATTGGATCATGAATCGATTTACCGTAAATTTTCTCGCTTTCGGGAAAAGAAATACTAGAAATCGCACTTTTAAAAGTTGAATTGTTTTTCATTTTTGCAAATTTTATCTGCTAATTTACACAATTAACTTCTTAAGAATCATATAAAATATAACCATTTATAAGTGCTTGATTTATCACAAATAGGATTTTTAAAACAAAATTTCTTTAGTTAATTCGTGTCCTTATTTACAAAAAACACCTTACTTTTAACGTTTTAAAATATCCACTCAATTTTATTATTGTGACAAAAGACAATATCATACAAAATATTAAGGCTTTAAAGAGCCATTCTAATATAAATTACGGTATCAAAACCAAAACTGAAGATTTTACCGAGAAGCTTTTCTATACCCTTTTTGATTCGAATGCCGCACTTGACGAAAGCATTGACGAACTTGAAATTCGTTTTAAAGAAATTGCTGTTTTAGCCTGCAAAAAACCCGAAAATCTTTGCGAATCAATCTGGGATCGCTTTGTAGAAAAACTTCCGGGCGTTTTAGAAAAATTAAACGAAGATGCTGCTTATATTCTTGAAAATGATCCGGCATCAAACAGTATCGATGAAGTTTATCTAGGATATCCTGGTTTTTATGCCATTGCAATTTACAGATTAAGCCACGAATTATACAAACTAGATCTATTGTTGTTTTCGAGATTAATGAGCGAATATGCACATAGAATTACCGGAACTGATATTCATGCTGGTGCTGATATTGCTTCGCCATTTTTTATAGATCACGCCACAGGAATCGTTAT
Source organism: Flavobacterium johnsoniae UW101 (assembly GCF_000016645.1). Taxonomy (NCBI): domain Bacteria; kingdom Pseudomonadati; phylum Bacteroidota; class Flavobacteriia; order Flavobacteriales; family Flavobacteriaceae; genus Flavobacterium; species Flavobacterium johnsoniae. Next base: position 2,992,387 of record NC_009441.1, on the reverse strand, counting down.
TGGCGAAACTACCGTTATTAAAAAACATGTCAAGATTTATCAAGGAGTTACTTTAGGAGCTTTAAGCGTAAGCAAAGACATGAAAAATGCCAAAAGACATCCAACCGTTGAAGCAAATGTCTGTATTTATGCCAATGCCACCATTTTGGGCGGAGGCACAATTATAGGAAAAAATAGTGTTATTGGAGGAAATTCATGGGTTACTAAATCTATTCCCGAAGATTCTATCGTATTAAACACCACTACAACAGAAGTCAAAATAAAAGAAAAAAAATAAAATGGGTCCACAGAAACTGCTAAACCTAATTGGAAATACTCCATTAATGGAAACGGTCAATTTGGTTAAAAATAAAAACGTTAAACTTTTACTGAAACTCGAAGGAAACAATCCGGGAGGAAGCGTAAAAGACAGAGCAGCATATAACATGATTGCAGCAGCTCTTGAAAGAGGCGAAATTAAAAAAGGAGACAAATTAATTGAAGCAACAAGCGGTAATACAGGAATTGCCCTTGCTATGATTGCACAGTTGTTTGGAATAGAAATCGAATTGGTTTTACCGGAAGATTCAACAAAAGAAAGAACACAAACCATGCGTGCTTATGGCGCTACGGTTATTTTAACGCCTGCTGAAGAAGGAATTATCGGTTCAAGAGATTATGCTGATAAAAAAGTAGCACAAGGCGGATATCTTATGCTGAATCAGTTTGCAAATGATGACAACTGGAAAGCACATTACAAAACAACCGGACCAGAAATATGGAATGATACAGAAGGAACTGTAACACATTTTGTTTCGGCAATGGGAACAACCGGAACTATTATTGGAACTTCGACTTATTTAAAAGAAAAAAATCCGGCCATTCAAATTATTGGCGCACAGCCAAGCGACGGATCGCAAATACCGGGAATCCGTAAATGGCCTCAGGAATATTTACCTAAAATTTTTGATGCTTCGAAAGTAGATACTGTTGTAGATGTCAGCGAAGAAGAAGCCCGAGAAATGACCAAAAGACTAGCTCTTGAAGAAGGTGTTTTTGCCGGAATGAGCAGCGGCGGTTCTGTAGCTGTTGCCCTTAAAATTGCTGAACAATTAGAATCTGGAGTTATAGTTGCCGTTATCTGCGACCGCGGCGACAGATATTTGTCATCGGATTTATTTGACTAAAAAGGAACAAAGCGACAAAGGTTCAAAGGGACAAAGGCAGTCACAAACTACAACCCTTATACCCAAAAAAGACGCACTGCTGTGCGCCTCTATAAAAAACCTTTACACCTTTGTACCTCTGAACCTTTGTAACTTAAAAAGAAAATGAACTACAGAAAACTAGGAAAAACCAATTTTAATATCTCTGAAATCTCTCTGGGAACCTGGCAGGTTGGCGGAAAATGGGGATCAGGATTTAATGATAAAACAGCCGACGAATTAATAAATACTGCCATAGATAATGGCGTAAATTTTATTGATACGGCCGATGTTTATGAAAACGGACTAAGCGAAACTGCTGTTGGACGAGTAGTTCGTTCACGATCTGAACGTATTTATGTAGCCACAAAATGCGGACGCCAGATTAATCCGCATGTGAATGAAGGCTATCAGCCAAAAGTACTTCAAAAGTTTGTTGAAGACAGTTTAAAAAGAACTGGATTAGAAACTTTAGATTTAATTCAGCTGCACTGTCCGCCGACAGAAGTATATTACCGTCCTGAAATCTTCGAAATGTTTGATCGTTTAAAAGATCAGGGTAAAATTCAAAATTTAGGAGTAAGTGTCGAAAAAGTTGAAGAAGCTTTAAAAGCAATCGAATACTCTAATGTAACGACTGTTCAGATTATTTTTAACCTGTTTCGTCAGCGTCCGTCGCAATTATTCTTCTCAGAAGCCAAAAAGAAAGATATTGGAATCATTGCGCGTGTTCCTCTTGCCAGCGGACTTTTAACGGGTAAATTTGATGCTAAAACGACTTTTGATGCTCAGGATCATCGTAATTTCAACAGAAACGGAGATGCTTTTGATAAAGGCGAAACTTTTTCAGGAATCGATTATGATTTAGGTTTAAAAGCTGTTGAAGAATTAAAAGCACTTTTTCCTGAAACTACAAACCTCGCTCCTATTGCACTGCAATGGATTTTAAGTTTTAACGAAATAAGCTGTATTATTCCGGGAGCTTCAAAAGAAAGTCATGTACTTTCCAATTTATCTGTTTATGATCTGCCAAAATTATCTCCTGAGAAAATTTTGGCTATGAATAAAATTTACGAAGAGTATATTAAACCTTCTGTGCATCATCTTTGGTAGCTTTATGCTTCTAAGATATTAAGCAGCTGAGTTTTTAAGTTTTTCCAGGCTTAGAAACTCAGTTTTTATTTTTCTTCCTGACGCAACCATTTTACTAAAGAAACATCTTACTAATAAAACTAACCCTAAAATTCACTAACCATGAAAAAATTAAGTTTTATTTTGTTTTCGATCTGCCTGATATTTGCTTCTTGCAGCAGTGATAATGAAGAATCTGCTGAAGAAACATCAAAAAGATTAGACAAGATGTATAATGAAATTATCGAACTTTCCTTAATTAACTCCCAAACTTGCACAAATCCGGAAGAATGGGGCTTTGAACTTCTCAGCTCGTCAGGATGCGGTACCAATAGAGGTTATATTCTATATTCTAAAAAAGCTGACAAAGCTAAACTAGATGCAAAAATAAATGAGTATATCAAAACAAAATCAGAGTATGTAACAAAATGGAATGTTCTTGGCGATTGTGCTCCTACTAATGCGCCAACCAGCATTAACTGCGTTGATGGAAAAGCAAAACTTGTTTTTCAAAATCCCTTATAAACGAATTATTGCTTAATTCAATTTCCTGCAAAAAATAAGGTCATTAAGAGTGAAAATCTTAATGACCTTATTTTTTTTAATTGATATCGAACTCAATTTTAAACTCGGCGCCTTTATTTTTACCTTCGCTTAAAGCACTTAATCGGCCTTTATTTTTTTCGATAATTTTTTTACATAAATAAAGTCCAATTCCAGTTGATGATTCATTCGCAGTTCCCAATCGGCTCATTTTGGTAAACTTCTTAAATAACTCTTCTATTTGATGTTTATCAAAACCAATTCCCCTGTCGGCAACTGTTATAATCAAATCTGATTGTTCTTTATAAATTCTGACTTTAATTACACTGTCAAAATAAGAGAATTTTACAGCATTGCTAATCAAATTCACAATCACCTGAACTAAGAGACCTTCATCTATTCTAAGTTTAGCTTCATCTATTTCAAGACTTAAATTAAGTATTATGTTTTTGTCTAATAAACGCTGTTCGACCTGCTCATTTATAAGAGGCAGAATATTTTGGAAATTAATGATTCTGGATTCAGATGTTATTTTTGAAATCTGATCCTGCTCTTTTAATAATTTTATGAAGTTTTCGATGTAACGAAACTGTAAATTAGTCGATTCGCAAATTAAATCGGCTAAATGTTTTACAGATTCAGATGGATTTTCACTTAAAATTAGTTTCGCCAGTCCCTGCGGATTTCCGGCAAAATTTTTCAAATCATGCGAAAGCATATAAATCAAATCCTGCTTTTCATTTATAAAACTCTCAGACTCATAAATCGATTCCTGAATGTTGCACATCAGCAAACCTGCTTCATCGGTATATTCGGTTGGAAGTATAGACAATTTACGGCTGTTTCTGTAATCGTCTAAAGATTTTGATGCAATAGAAATGGGTTTAATAAGCTGTTTTAAAACCATTAGAGTTATTGCTGTCGCCAGCAATGTCATTATTAATGAAAAAAACAAGATTGATGCAGGAGAAATAGTGTGCTCAAAAAAAAGGACAAAAAAAAGGATTCCTATTAACGGAATATGTATTCCTATAAAAGCAACAAACAAAAATTTAAACGCATAACTTTTTTTCAAAAAGCTAATTTGCGAAAGGTTATGATATAATTTCATAAAACATAACAAAACTATAGGTTATATACTGCAGCTTGGGGCTCAATAGCAGAAACAAAGTTAACTTTTAAAGTTAATTAAACTAGCAAATTACATAATTTGATAAAATATTATGAAAATAAAATTTGTAAAAGTTTACAAAGGCTTATTTTTGCGCTATGGGAAGAAAAAATACAGACAAAGTTGTCTTTCATCAAATTCAGGTTCTTGATGCCGGAGCCAAGGGAGTATCAGTAGCAAAAGCTCCTGACGGAAAAGTTATCTTTATTCCAAATGTCGTTCCTGGAGATGTTGTTGATGTACAAACATTCAAAAAAAGAAAAGCATATTACGAAGGAAAAGCCGTAAAATTTCACGAATTATCAGAACATCGTGTAGATCCTATCTGCGAACATTTTGGTGTTTGCGGCGGATGCAAATGGCAGAATATGAAATACAGCCAGCAGCTGTATTACAAACAAAACGAAGTAAAAAATCATTTACAGCGTATTGGAAAAGTTGAATTGCCGGAATTTGAAACTATTTTGGGTTCGGAAAAACAGTTTTTTTACAGAAATAAAATGGAATTTTCGTTTTCTAACAGCCGTTGGTTAACCGAAAAAGAAATAGGAAGCACTGAAGATTTAGGAAACAGAAATGCATTAGGATTTCATATTCCAAAAATGTGGGATAAGATTCTGGACATCGAAAAATGTCATTTACAGGAAGATCCGTCAAATGCTATTAGAAACGAAATTAGAGCTTTTGCCAACGAGCATAATTTAGCTTTTTTTAATCCAAGAGAACATTCCGGACTTTTAAGAACTTTAATGATACGTACGGCTTCAACCGGAGAAATCATGGTTTTGATCCAGTTTTTTGAAGATGATAAAGCAAACCGCGAATTGGTTTTAGATCATTTATACGAGAAATTTCCGCAGATTACTTCATTACAATATGTGGTAAATGCCAAACAAAACGATACTATTTACGATCAGGATATAAAACTTTACAAAGGAAGAAATTATATCTTAGAAGAAATGGAAGGCTTAAAATTCAGCATTAATGCTAAATCTTTTTACCAAACCAACTCTGATCAGGCTTACGAATTATACAAAATTACACGTGATTATGCAGGACTAACAGGAGAAGAAACTGTTTATGACTTGTATACAGGAACAGGAACTATTGCACAGTTCGTTTCTAAAAAAGCAAAAAAAGTAATTGGTGTAGAAAGTGTTCCTGAGGCAATTTTAGACGCTAAAGCAAATGCAGAACGCAATAATATTACCAATTGTGAGTTTTTTGTTGGAGACATGAAAGTCGTATTCAACGAAGCTTTTATTGCACAGCACGGAAAACCAGATGTTATTATTACAGATCCTCCAAGAGACGGAATGCACGCTGCGGTTATCGATCAGATTTTAAAAATTGCGCCTAAAAAAGTAGTTTATGTAAGCTGTAATTCTGCAACACAAGCACGTGATTTAGCTTTAATGGACGAAAAATACAAAGTAACACGTGTACGTCCGGTTGATATGTTCCCTCAAACGCATCATGTTGAAAATGTTGTACTTTTAGAACTTCGATAATTATAAAACTGTAAATGAAAAAAATAATCTCTCTTTTATTACTTTTTACTTTTGGCTTGTCCAGCTGTGAGAAAGATGATATTTGCGACGCAAATACGCCTACAACTCCCAGACTTGTAATTACATTTTATGATAACGCAGCTCCAACAAGTCTTAAAACGGTTACCAATTTAAAAGTAGTCGGCGAAGGTAAAGAGGATACTGATGCAATTATTTTTAACGAAACCGGAACTTCGGTAACTAAGTATTTAACAAATGCAAATACTATTTCTATTCCGTTAAAAACAGATGCAAAAACAACAACATACAAGTTTATTTATAATGCAACAAGCGCAACTCCAAATATCGATGTTTTGACGTTTAATTATGAAACTCAAAGTGTTTATGTTTCGAGAGCCTGCGGTTTTAAAACCACTTTTACACTAAATCCTCGTGATAATACAGCCAATTCAGGATTGATAAGAACAGATCCCGCTGGTGACGGACTTTGGATGCTGAATATAAATGTAGTTAATTCTAATATCGAACTTGAAAATGAAACACACGTTAAAGTATACTTTTAGTCTTTGTTTTCTTTTATCAATGTTCTTGGGATATTCTCAGGTGGTAATAAAAGATACCGTAACAGTAAGAGATCTTGATGATCAAAAACCGAAAACTGAAGTTGCGGCAAAACCTTCAGTCAAAGAAATTAAAAAAGACAGTATTTCTATAAAAACTGATCGTTATGGTTTAAGAGTTGGTGTCGATCTATATAAACTAACCAGAGGCTTTTATGATAAAAATTATAAAGGAATTGAGTTTACAGCAGACTGGCGTTTAACTAAAAAGTATTACATCGCAGCCGAATTAGGTTTTGAAGATAAAACTACAGATGACGATAGATTAAATTCTACAGCTACAGGAACGTACATAAAAGGAGGTTTTGATTATAATTTATATGACAACTGGCTTGATATGGAAAACCTTATAACGATTGGTTTAAGAGGAGGTTTTAGTTCTTTCAGCCAGGATTTAAACAGTTATAAAATATACAATCCAAATCCATATTGGGGAGAACAGCCCGCAATGTCAGCAAATCAAAAATACAACGGATTATCTGCTGCCTGGTTAGAAGTTGCATTGGGAGTAAAAGCCAAAGTTTTCAATAATATCTTTGTTGGATTTGGTGTACAGCTTAAACTTTTGGCAATGAACAACAAACCTTCAGGATTTGATAATCTTTACATTCCGGGATTCAACAGAACGTATGACGGAAGTTTTGGAGTAGGATTCAATTACACTGTTTCGTATTTCATTCCTATCTACAAGAAAAAAACAATTGTACCTGAAATCATAAACCAAGCTCCAAAAAAGTAACGTTTTAATTCATAAAAAAAGCCCTGAATTTAAAAATTCAGGGCTTTTTTATTTAAGACAACTGAAATTCAACAGCCGCTTTTGCGTGTATTAAAGTCGTATCAAAAATAGGAACAGATAAATCGCCTTCTTTTATTACTAACGGAATTTCTGTACATCCTAAAATAATACCTTCTGCTCCATTTTTAATTAATTCGTCTGCAATTTCAAGATAACGTTTCTTTGTTTCATCTGTCACAATTCCTCTTCCCAGTTCTTCAAAAATAGTATAATGAACAAAATCTTTATCTTCCTGACTGGCTGGAATTACAGCTTCAATTCCTTTTTGTTTTAATTTATCTTTAAAAAAATCAAGCTCCATTGTAAACTTAGTTCCCAATAAACCTACTTTTTTAAGATTCTGTTTTTGAATTTCAATCGCTGTTTCGGCAGCAATATGAATGACCGGAAGACCAATTGCTTCCTGAAGTTTATCTGCAATTAAATGCATCGTATTGGCGCATAAAACAATAGCTTCTGCCCCGCCCGATTTTAAAAATTCACAACCTTTAAAAAGCATCTTAAAAGTAGAATCCCAATCGTTGTTATCGTTATTCTTTTTAATATCAGCATAATTGAAAGAGTAAACTAAACATTCAGAAAAGTTTAAACCTCCTAGTTTTTCGTTTATTCCAAGATTTATAAGTTTATAATAATCTGTAGTCGAAACCCAGCTTATACCGCCAATAAGTCCAATTTTTTTCATATTGCTGATTTAAAAATTTTATCCAATCTCTCTAATTCCTTTTATAAAAATCCATTTCATAAAAAGCTTTTCGCCGTCTTTTGTTTTCACAGCCTGAAATTTAGGCGAAATCAAAGTAGCCGCGATAAAAGCAGTCATAGGAATCCAAAGTCCCGTTAGACCCGTGTACATTGCCACCAAAAATCTTCCTAAAATAAATAAAATTGCGAAACATCCTAATTGATATAGAAATGCTCTTACTTGTAGTTTTGTCATTTTTTTTTGAGATTCAAAGCTGCAAAGTGACAAAGGGACAAAGTTTTTTTCTTTGCGACTTGAAGCTTTATATTATTTACTTGACTTATTATTTCATTTTTTTGAGATTCAAAGCGGGCAAAGTTTTAAAACCTTTGTTACTTTGAACCTTTGTTACTTTGTAACTATTCAGAAACCTGAAACTTCGTTCTCTTACTTCCTTCGTACATTTCGTATTTTACCAAACGTGCTTCAAGACTTCCGTTAAAAAGTTTAATTTTTCTTGACGGTTTTAATCCAACGAATTTTAAAGCTTCAAGGTTTGCAGTTATAAACCACGCATTTGTTCCCGGATAATTTTTCTTTAAAGTATCGCCGATATTTTTGTAGAACTGCTCCATGTGAATATCCAGACGCTCATCATACGGCGGATTAAAAACAATATGCAGTTTTCCTTCTACTTCTTTTTCAGTATCAAAAAAGTTATCTTCATGAATTGTTATATAATCTTCAAGATTCGCATTTCTAATATTGTCTTTCGCTTTGCTTACAGCACTTGGCGCTTTATCAAAACCTTTTATGGTGTAATGAAACTCTCTTGTTTTCTTCATCAAACTGTCAACAATAGTATCAAACAAATCGTTGTCCCAGTCTTTCCATTTCTCAAAAGCAAATTCTTTACGATTAATATTTGCCGGAATATTGCAGGCAATCATAGCTGCTTCGGCAAGAAAAGTTCCAGATCCGCACATTGGATCTAAAAAGTGAGTTTGTCCGTCCCAGCCTGATAATAAAAGAATTCCAGCTGCTAAAACCTCGTTTATAGGCGCAATATTAGTTGCCGTTCTGTAACCGCGCTGATGAAGTGAACTTCCCGAAGTATCTAAAGAAACCGAAACCTGATCTTTATCAATATGAACATTAATTCTTAAATCCGGATATTGTTTATCAATACTTGGTCGTTGTCCCGTTCTTTCTCTAAACTGGTCAACAATAGCATCTTTACATTTTTGAGAAACAAACTCAGAATGATTAAAATAAGTAGAATGAACTGTTGAATCAATTACAAAAGTCTGATTAGCGTTCAACAACTTCGACCAGTTAATGCCCGAAATTCCCTTATACAAAGCCTGTTCATTGTTAGCTCTGAAAGAATAAATTGGTTTCAGGATTTTTAATGCAGTTCTAAGCGACAAATTGGCTTTGTACATAAAACCTTTATCTCCTTTAAAACTTACCATACGCACTCCTTTTTCAACATCCTGAGCCCCAAGCGTGCGCAATTCTTTCTCTAATATTTCCTCAAAGCCAAAAAAACATTTGGCTATCATTCTAAAATTTTCTTCCATTTTTACTTTTTGTATTAAAAACAACCCCAATCGCAGACAGATGCCGCGAAATAGTTATTTTTCGGCAAAAATACACTAAATTTGCCGGACTTTGAATTAATTGAAATAGAATAAATGTCTGACGCACCGAACTCATCAACACCAAATCAGGAAAGAAACACTGAAAACTGGTTTACATCATGGTTTGATACTCCATATTATCATATTCTGTATAAGGATAGAAACTATAGAGAAGCTCAGATTTTCATGGATAATTTAACGCATTATTTAAATCTTCCCGAAAAAGCTAAAGTTCTTGACTTAGCCTGCGGAAAAGGACGCCATTCTATTTACTTAAACCAATTAGGTTATAATGTTTTAGGCGCAGATTTATCTGAAAACAGCATCGCCGAAGCGAATAAAAACAGCAACGAACATCTTCATTTTAAAGTGCACGATATGCGCGAACCTTTTGAAGAAAAATTCGATGCCATTTTTAATCTTTTTACCAGCTTTGGTTACTTCGAAAATGACGATGATAACCTGACAACACTAAAAGCCATCAAAGAAAGCTTATCTGAATATGGTTTTGCGGTTATCGATTTTATGAATGTAAATCAGGTAATTGAAACTCTCGTTCCTGAGGAAGTTAAAACCGTTGACGGAATTGATTTTCACATCAAAAGATATGTAGAAGACGGACATATTTTAAAAGAAATTGATTTTGAAGACCAAGGCAGAAAATACCATTTTACCGAAAAAGTAAAAGCCTTAACTTTAAAAGATTTTCAGGATTTAATGGATGAAGCCGGAATCTATCTTTTAGATATCTTTGGAGATTATAAGCTTAAAAAGTTCCATAAAACTGAAAGCGAAAGATTAATCATGATTTTTAAATAGGTTTAATTGGTAAACCGTTTATTTGTTTAACCGTCAAACCGATTAAACAAATACAACGATTAAACGATTAAACAACAAAAAACGATTAAACAAAAATGAATTATCTACTACCCTTATTTTCTGTACTTTTAGGATATAGTGTGGCTTTGTTTATAAAACCCGAAAACAAAACCAATTTAAAATTGCTTCTGGCATTCAGCGGTTCATTTTTGTTATCGTTAACTGTAATGCATCTTCTGCCCGAAGTTTACAGTACTCACAATCATAAAATTGGAATATTTATAATGATTGGGATTTTATTTCAGATTGTTTTGGAATTTTTCTCAAAAGGAGCTGAACACGGACATGTTCATGGTCATGCAAAAATGTCACAGATTCCGTGGTTGCTTTTCATCAGTTTGTGTATTCATGCCTTTTTAGAAGGATTTCCGGTAAGTCATCATCATGATCTGGCCGTCGGAATTGCCATTCATCATTTGCCAATTGCTGTGATTCTAACGACATTTTTTATCAATGCCGATCTTAACAAAAAAGCTATTTTTGCTTTTATGCTGACTTTTGCCCTCATGACACCGCTTGGAACTGTGGCTTCTCAATATTTACAATTCTTAAACGATTATTATACCGAAATAACAGCCATTGTAATTGGTATTTTATTCCATATTTCTTCGACCATTATTTTTGAAAGCAGCGAAGGACACAAATTTAATATCGCCAAAGTTTCGATGATTGTTCTCGGAATCATATTGGCATCTTTTTTATAATCTGGACAATTTAATAAAAATGCTCCAGAGGAGCAGAATATCTATAACAATTATTTCCCCTTGATTTCAAGCTCCAGAGGAGCGAAACCTACATTGTTTAAAATTATGCAGCTCCTCTGGAGCTTTTATACATGGGAATAAATTGATTATGTTATAAATATCATGCTTCTCTGAAGCTTTGAATTATCTAATTACCTAATTGACTAATTTTCTAATTACTTACCTGTTCGTTTTTTCTCCTCTTTATTTCCAAAATCACGTTCCTGAACTTTAATTTTCTTATTTCCAAAATTATACGTTGCAGATAATCTCACAAATCGGTTGCTTTCATTTTGGCTGTAAACCTGCACTACTCCGTTTACAATTGATTTATAATCTTTTAAATAAGAAGTATTAAAAATATCATTCACCAAAAAAGTCAATTGCAGATTGTTTTTCAAGAAACTTTGTCTAATTGCAATATTCAATCCCGCCATATAACCAATTTCATATAAACCTTTTTTGAAAGGTGAACTGTAAAAATATTCCAATTGCAGTTTTGTAGTTTCACTCAGTGAAAAAGAATTTTCGGTTGTAAAATAAACCTGTGCACTATTTGACGGAACCGCATTTATATTCGAAATAAACGAAGTTTTTGAACCTAAAAGATAAACCGAAGTCTGTGTTTCAAACCAGTTTGTAACTTCTGCCGAATAGCTTTCACCAATTCCAAAAGAACTTTCGTCAAAATAATTCTCTCTCGTTACAATCTGTGTATTGATTTCAGGATTTGAAGTAAAAACAACACCGTAACCATTAGTATTTTTATTAAAGAAAATATTAGTTCTTAAATTCTTTTTAAACGAATATGTAAAATCAAAATTATTACTGAAAGACGGTCTTAAAAACGGATTTCCTTCTGAATAACTGTTACTGTTAATATAAGATCGAAACGGATTTAATAATCCAAATCCCGGACGGTTAATACGTTTTCCGTAAGTAAAATTAAAACCATGATTGTCATTCAGCTGATAATCCAGATACAAACTCGGAAACAGTTTTAAATAATCATTTTTTACTTCTTGATCTAAAGTTGCAGAATAACCGTTTGTCTGTGTATTTTCTAATCGGAAACCAAGCTGAACAGAGATTTTATCATTGATTTTTTTATTTCCATTCAAATAAACTGCCTGATTATTTTCTTTGTATTCAAAAACATTCGACTGATTGGGATCCAGAACTTCGCTTCCCGAAATGGTATTGTAATAAAACACATCGCTGTTACTTTTTACAAAACTTACTTTTCCTCCGTAAGACAAATTAACAGCTTTCATTGGGTATTCAAAATCAGCTTTTAAACTAAAATTATCAATATTCTGATTTGAGTTGTTTCGTGCTGCCTGATTCGTATTTTGATACGTTCCGTCTGGCAGATACGATTTGGCTGTGAAATTTTTATCAAATTTTGAGTCGTAAGTAAAATAATCCACATCAACGCTTACTTTTCTGCCAATAGAATCCAGTTTCGAAATCAAATGTGTGTTATAAGTCTGGCTTCCTGAATATTTATTATTAAAACCTTTATTTATAAGGACAGAATCTATTGAATTAGAATTGTTAAAAATGGAAATAACTGTATTCGAATTCATATCAGGATTATAACTTTCGTTTAAATACTGAAAACCAATTGTAGTTTTATCAGAAACATCATAATCTAAAGAAAAACGTCCTGAAATACTGTTTTCCTTTTGCTTAGAAACGTCTCTTAATTCCCAAAGCCCTGTTGGATAATAAATATCTAAATCTTCTGTATTATTGGTGTTTCCAATTCTTCCATTTCCGCTGAAAGCAAATCTAAATTTGTTTTTGTTGTAGAAAAAGCTATTTCTTAAAGTATAAATTCCGTACTTATTTTGGTCGTAAGAAATTGTTGTCGCATTTTTCCATGAATCGCGGATTCCTTTTTTCAAAATGATATTGATGATGCCGCCTGTTCCATTTGCTTCATATTTTGCCGGCGGATTCGCAATAACTTCGATACTTTTAATATCATTGGCAGAAATAGATTTTAAATAACTATTTAATTCTTCGCCTGATAATTCAATCATTCTGCCATCGATCATGACTCTCGACGCGCCTTTTCCTAAAATATTGATAACATTGTTCTGCACCACAACGCCCGGAGCCGTATTTATAGCTGTAAGTGCATCTCCGCCAGTTACTGAAATATTATTTTCGACATTGTAAACAACTCGATCTATCTTTTGTTCTACCGTTTTCTTTTTGGTTTGAATTACAACTTCTCCCAAATTGGTTGTGGTTTCTTTTAAAATAATGATTCCTAAATCTGTATCTTTTTCTATCGAAATTTCTTTTTCATATTCTGAATATCCCAAAAGACTGATTGTAATTTTATAAGTTCCTTTTTTAAGATTGATTTCAAAACTTCCGTCTTGTTTGGTTGTCGTTCCATCAATAATTTTCCCTTCTGAATTGAATACAGAAACATCTGCCCATTCTAATCCTGCAGTTTCATTTGACACTTTCCCTTTTAATTTTAAAGTTGACTGCGCTAAACAAAACAAAGGCAATAATAAAAAGATAAGGAGATTTGACTTTTTCATAATTTCTAATTTTAACTTGTTCGATTAATTTGAAGCAAAGCTGCGTTAGAAAATCTCCCTGCGCGACCGACAAAAAAAGTCGAACCATTTTCTAACTCAGAAATTGGTTCGACTTTATTTGTTATGAAGTACGACTTTTTACAAAACGTTTATTTTCAACTGTTTCTATAAGCTGTTGGCGTTAAATTGGTATATTTTTTAAAAGAAGTATTAAACGAAGATTTTGAATTAAAACCTACTTCGTATAAGATTTCTAAAACTGTAAGCTCTTTTTTTGATGGATTTTTTAAAATACTCATGGCTTTTTGAATGCGGTATTCATTTACAAAATCAAAAAAATGCTGATCGATATGATGATTAATCAAAACTGATAAATCGCGAACGGGAATATTGATTTGGTTTGCCAATTCCTGTATCGTAAGCGACGGATCGAGATAAGGTTCTTTCTCAGTCATATATTGTCTTAAAGTCTCAATTTGAGCACTAATTACACCATTTTGAGAGTTTGCGGTTTCTGATTTTATTTCGCCTTCAGGCAGAATATCTTTTGTGAGTTTCAGCTTAGAGTTAATTCCCCTGAAAAGTTCCGGATGATTCAGGGCTTTCATTATAAACCAGCAGGTAATCAATAACGCAATGCTTCCTACCAAAACATTGGCCCAGAGAAAGGTTTCATTTAAATCTGTATATCGCAATAACGTTTTTAATACTACAATAATATGTGCGATCAGGAAAACGGTTGCCATTTGAAAAAGCCACATATAAGTTGAAAAACCTGTATTGGCGTAATTCTCTAAATAAAGTTTTTTGTATTTCTTTAAAATTAAAAATACACCTACAATATAATATACATACTGAAACTCAACAATTGAACGAAAGATCAGCATTTCGGGCATTTGATTGTGTATTCTAAAAAACTGTATTTTTTCTACTTCACCTGCCAGATAAAACCTTGGAACAAAAATTAAATTAACAGCCAAAAACGGAAAGAGATGCCATAAATGTTTCCACTGTAATCTAAAATCAGAATAACATACAGCAAGAACAAATAAATAAAACAAAGGCATTCCAAGCAGGCAGGTTGTCCATCTAAAAACCTCAAGATCAAATTGTCCGTCTATAAATTCATAGAAAAAAAATCCGCTGAGATCAATAGCAGATAAAATAAAAAAGAAAGCAAATAAACGATTGGCAAGTTTATTTTGGGTTTTTACCGTAAATAAAAAGAAAGCCAGAAGCATAGAAACAAAAACAGCAATCCAGGCAATACCATTCAAAAAACTTAGTTTATCCATTTGTCTATTAATATTAAACAAATATAATATTTTAGTTCTTGTAACAAAACGGCATGTGGGTAGTCTTTATACAGAAAAATAAGAAGAAAAAAAAGAGTATAAATCTTTGAGACTTTGCAAGATTGAGATAAAAAATATTAATTTTGACTGGTCTAAATAACACTAAAATGACATTTACGAAAACCACTGAACAATCATCAAAATACGAGCATTTAGAAAAAATGTCTGTTCATGAATTGTTATCAAATATTAATCAGGAAGACAAAACTGTTCCTTATGCAGTAGAAAAAGCTCTTCCGCAAATAGAAGCTTTAGTACCGCAAATCGTGGCAAAATTAAAGCTGGGCGGAAGATTATTTTATATAGGAGCAGGAACTTCTGGCAGACTTGGTGTGGTAGATGCATCTGAATGTCCTCCAACTTTTGGTGTTCCGTTTGATTTAGTAAATGGCATAATTGCCGGCGGCGATACTGCTATTCGTCGTGCAGTAGAAAACGCCGAAGACAATGCAGCACAGGCGTGGATTGATTTGCAAGCGCATAATATTGGCGAAAATGATGTGGTTATAGGAATTGCGGCCTCTGGAACAACTCCGTATGTTATTGGCGGATTAGAGACTTGCAATCAAAATAATATTGTTACAGGCTGTATTACAAACAATGCCGGAAGTCCGCTGGCGTTAACAGCAAAATTTCCAATTGAAGTTGTCGTGGGACCTGAATTTGTTACCGGAAGTTCAAGAATGAAAGCCGGAACAGCTCAAAAACTGGTTTTAAATATGATTTCGACCGCTTCGATGATTCAGCTTGGAAAAGTAAAAGGCAACAAAATGGTCGACATGCAGTTAAGCAACATAAAACTGGTTGATCGCGGCGTAAAAATGATTATGGGAGAAATTCCGGTTTCGTATGAAGAAGCTTCAGAATTATTAAAAAAATACGGCAGTGTAAGAAACGCTGTTGACAATTATATAAAGTAAAAGGTTTTCTGCTTAGTTATTTAACCGCAAAGCGTGCAAAGGTTTTTCGCAAAGTACGCAAAGTTTAAATTAATAAATCTTTGTCAAAATTTAAAACTTGAGACAAAGCAGACCTGAAACTTGAAACAAAAAATAAAATGGCAACAAACAAACAATTATTAGGGAAAGGAATTAAATATCTAACAGGCGCTCTGCCTTTAATGTTTATTGGGCCGTCATTGATTTATAATGCTTTTATGAATCAGCATACAAATTGGCATTACTTAGTTTTAGGGATTGGAATTGTGGCTTGTCTGAGTTCTATGGTTTTGATTTTCTTAGGATTGAAAATCATTATGAAAGGTATATTTAATGACTAATTTGTATCTTTACTAAAATTCTTTATTATGGATATACAGGCAGAAATAAATTGGATTCATCAGGAAATCGATAAAGTAAAAGATCCTTCTTTTGTAGAAAAACTAAAACATCTTTTACAATCAATTAATAATACCTCAGTTGACTCAGATGCGTCTTATAATTTAGACATCGAAAATGCCTTAAATAATATAAAAAAAGGTAATTTTTATACTGAAGACGAAGCAAAAGAGATTGCAAAAAAATGGGGAAGAAAATAATTTGGTCAAGCGATGCTTTAGATCAATTAGAAGACATTCATTTTTACATTTTCTTTGAAAGTAAATCAATTAAAATTGCAGACAAGGTTGTCAATACAATTTTTGACAGCACAGATATACTGAAAACACAGCCGGAGGTTTATAAATTAGATAAACAAAAAAATAAAAACGACGGCAGTTTTAGAGTTTATTTCGTTTATAACTACGCTGTTTCATATCAAGTAACAGAAGAAAACATCTATATTCTTCGAGTTCGTCACAATGCACAGAAACCCCAAAAACACTCATGGAAGAAATAATTCACATTCAGAAAACATTTGAGAAAGTTGTTTATATCGATAAAAGAATAAACAACAGGGAATTTGAAGACTGTGTGTTTAAAAACTGTGATTTTTCGAATAGTAATTTCGGCTCTAATACATTTTTGGACTGTGAATTTATTGACTGTAACTTATCTATGACAACTCTAGCCGGAACGAGTTTAAAAAATGTGAGTTTTAGGAACTGTAAACTTCTGGGAATTGCTTTTAATGAATGTGATGATTTCTTATTTCAGGTTCATTTTGAAGACTGCACTTTAGATTATGCTGTTTTTTCAAATAAAAAAATGCCAAAAACAAAATTCATCAATTCTTCGGTGCGTGAAGTAACTTTTATTGGCACTAATTTAACAAGCTCTGTTTTTGACAATTGTAATCTTGACGGTGCAATTTTTAATGAAACCCAATTGGCAGGTGTCAATTTTAAAACAGCTTATAATTATAAAATCGATCCAGAATTCAACCCAATGAGAAAAGCACAATTTTCTACAGAGGGAATTGTTGGACTTTTAGATAAATACGATATTAAGATCGTATAAGAAATTTTAAACAGCATAAATTTTACTTTTCAATTGTTCTCAGTGCTTTCTTTATAATATAGGCAGTTTCTTTTGTTGGACTTTCTGTCTGCCATTTTTGACATAAATCTTTAACAAAATCAGGCCGTGATTTGCTTGCATCATTGAGCCAGTTACCTACACTATCCTGAACATATTTAGAAGAATCCGATTTCAGTAAATCTAAAATTTTCAAAGCTGATTCCGGTTTTTTCTTAAGCTCTTCGATATGTTCACACCAAACACCTCTTGGTCTTATTGCTTCAGTTGCAAAACGTCGGATATTTTCATCTTCAGATGAAGTCCATTTTAATAAAATTTCAAAACTTCTGTCCAAATTCTTAGTAATATTATGGCGGACAGCTAACCATGAAATTTCCCGAACTCCAAAATGTTTATCGGCTGCCAAAAACTGAATCTGCTCTAACATTTCTTCAATTGTAAATTTGGAATTTCTGCCAATTGCATATGCTGACCAGCATCGAACTAAATCTGATTTATGCTTAGAAATAATTGATACAATTTTTAAATCATTATTTAAAACAGACTGTTTTAATATTCCTGTTCCAATTGCTTCGTTTATCGTATTAACTGTTTGCTTTTTTAAATTTCTAACATCTATTAAAACAGGTTCCAGATATTCAATTTTATTCAATTCATTTAATACATTCTTAAGAAGCACAATTTGATCTACTGCCAGCCATTCAACCAAATTTGCTGATTCAATTTCACCTTTATTAAGCTGTTCTAAAATAGAGACTGGAATATCTTTGGCAGATCGCGCCCCTTTACGTTTTACTTCCTTCATAATACGTTAATTAATTCTTCAATATCAATCCTATTCATATAATTTACATCTAGGAATTTATAAATTATAATTCCGTTTTCGTTTACTGCAAAAACAGCAGGAACCGGCAATGTATTCTCTTGATCTTTATTAAAATCTTCAAGATTAATACCAAGAGTTTGATAATGCGGTATGACAAAATCCTGCAGCTGAAAAGTAATCCCTAACTGTTTTGCATAAGCATTATGTAAATCTGTAAGCACTTCAAACTGTAAATTGTGTTTTTCTTTAAGTGTTAAACTATTATCTGAACTCTGCGGTGAGATTGCGACTAAAGTCGTATTTTTTGCCGTAATTCTCAAAAGATTTTCTTGTAATGTTCTTAACTCCAAATTGCAATAAGGACACCAGCTTCCTCTGTAAAACGCGATTATCATTTTTCCATTCCTTAAAATACAGTCAGATGTAATGGTATCATTTACTGCATTTTTTAAAGAAAAATCTGGAATTTTATCTCCAACTTTTAAACTATTAATTTCTATATTCAGACTTTTCAAATCTTGAATTGATTTTTGGAAAGCTCCCAGTATTTCTTGTGGAACCTGTTTTAAAAGTTCGATATTCAATGTTTCAATTTGATGAGCTAAATCATTCATTCTACTTTAATTTTTGATTATTTTTGCAAAGATCGGAAAGCCGGATAGGTCTGGCAATACCGCATATTTTTGTCTCATAGGGATATAAAAGTCAATTTTATGCAAACAAAGGAACGTAGCACAGAAAATAAAATCTGCCCATTAGAAATTGCTGTAAATACTATCAGCGGAAAATGGAAAATCCCCATTGTCTGGCAGATTAATGATGGAAAAAAAAGACCAAGCGAATTTTTGCGCGGTATTGCTAAGGTAGACAGACGTGTTTTAAACCAGCAGTTAAATGAAATGGTTGAAGATGGCATATTAATCAAACATTCTTTTAACGAACTGCCTCCGCGGGTTGAATACACTTTGACCGAAACAGGAAAACAATTAGTCGAAATACTTTGGAAACTAAATGACTGGGGAAAAACACTGATTTCTGAAAACAAAACCGAACTCCAATCTTAAAACATTTCAATCATGAAAACTGATGAATCATATCTGGAAAGCGTAAAAAAGCAATTTCTATACTACAAAATGCTTGGAGAAAAGGCAATGGATCAATTAGAGCCGGAACAGCTTTTTACAGCCATAAATGAAGATACGAACAGTATCACCGCTATTGTAAAACACATTTCGGGTAATATGCTTTCGCGCTGGACCGATTTTTTAACTTCAGACGGTGAGAAAGAATGGCGAAACCGCGATGCAGAATTTGAAAATGATTTACACTCAAAAGAAGAAGTTTTAGAGATCTGGAATAAAGGCTGGAATTGTCTCGAAAATGCTTTAGAGAGTTTAAAACCAGAACAGCTTTCAGATATTATTTATATTAGAAATGAAGGTCATACAGTTATTGAAGCCATAAATCGTCAATTAGCGCATTATCCTTATCATGTGGGACAAATCGTTTTTTATGCCAAACAATTGAAAAAGAGTTCATGGGAAAGTTTATCAATTCCGAAAAATAAATCCGGAAATTATAACGCCGAAAAGTTTGCCAAAGAAAAAGAAATCAAGAACTTTACCGATGATGAATTAAAGAGATTGAAATGATAAAAGCCATGGGCTTAAAGCATAAAAAAATGAAAAAAATACTATTCTTATTTCCGGTACTGGCTTTAGTTTCCTGTTATAATGCCGAACATAATTGCAAAGATTTCAAAAACGGAAAATTTAAATTTGAGTTTGAAGTAAACGGCGTAAAAAAGGTGACTTTTTTTGAACGCAAGGACAGCATCGAAATTGAAACTTTTGAAGGAAAAACAGATACTGCAACCATTCGCTGGGTAAGTGACTGCGAATATGTACTGCAAAAAAAACATCCAAAAAATATGGCTGAAGAAAAAGCCATAAGCATGAAAATTTTAACAACAGCAAAAGATTCTTATACTTTTGAATTTGGAATGGTTGGTTCTGAAGAGAAACAACGAGGCACTGTTCACAAAGTTGATTAAATCTGATTTTATAATATAAAGCTCCTTATGGGGCTTTTTTTATGCCGTTAAGCCACTAAGTTTTTTGTATTCTCATTTTTAAAAACCTTACAGCTCTGTATCTTTTCTCTTTACTACTAAAAAATAAACGTGTTTCTTTTACATTTCTATTTTAAATAGTACATTAGAACTCTAATCTAACCCAATGAAAAATACCATTTCGCAAAGAGTTGCCGACTTTTTAAAAAATTATCCGCCTTTTAATTTCCTGCATCCAATGGATCTTGAAAAGCTTTCGGAACAAATTTCTATTGTTTATAAAGATAAAGACGCCGTAATTTTTGCCGAAAATGATAAAACACATGATTCTTTTTATGTGGTACATAAAGGTGCGGTGGCACTCAAAAAAAGCACAAAAAACTCAGTTTTAGATATGTGCGACGAAGGCGATATATTTGGACTTCGCCCACTTTTGGCACAGGAAAATTACATTATGGAAGCGGTGGCGCATGAAGAAAGTATTCTTTACGCCATTCCTATTGCCGTTTTTAAACCTTACGCACTTGAAAACAGAAATGTGGGTAATTTCCTGATCGAAAGTTATGCTTCTAACACAAGAAATCCGTATTCTGACATTCATAAAGACAAATTATACGGTGATGATCTCTTAAATGAAAATCTGCATTCCAGCAATCATTCTTTTGATTTAGCACCGATAAAATATTCAAAAAAAATAGTAACCTGCAGTCCGTCAACTACCGTTAAAGAAATTGCCAGGATAATGAATAAAAAGAAAGTCGGAGTGATTTTAATTGTAGACGAAATGCTGCCAATAGGAATTTTGACAGATAAAGATCTCCGCAATAAAATTGTAACAGGAGATTTTCCGATTACCACAACGGCCGAAACGATAATGACAAAACCCGTTATTACGTATCCAAAAAAAATGACCGTTACAGAAGCTCAAATGGCGATGATGAAAAGCAACATCAGCCATTTATGCCTTACTAAAGATGGTACTGTTAATACCAAAGCTGTCGGGATTTTGTCGAAACACGATGTAATGGTGGCTTTAGGAAATAATCCAGCCGTTTTAATTAAAGCTTTAAAAAGAGCTAAAAAAACAAAGGAAATAAAACCTATTCGAAACCGAATCATGCAGCTGCTTCAGGGATATTTAGATCAAAATATTCCGATGACTTTAATTTCTAAAATCATAACAGAGCTCAATGAAGCTTGTACAACTCGTGTTATTGAAATATGTTTAGAAAAAATGAGCAGTCCGCCGCCGGTAAAATTTGCGTGGCTGGCAATGGGAAGTCAGGGACGTGGTGAACAAATGCTGCATACAGATCAGGATAATGCGATTGTTTACGAAAATGTAAATGAAGTTTTTAGGGACGAAACGAGAATTTATTTTCTGAAATTTGCCGGACTTGTTAATAAAGGTCTCTTTGAAATTGGTTACGATTATTGCCCTGCAGATATGATGGCATCAAGTCCAAAATGGTGTATGAGTCTGGATGAATGGAAAAATCAGGTACACCACTGGATTACCAATCCGGGGAAAAATGAGGTTTTATTGTCGTTCATTTTCTTTGATTACAGCATGACATACGGCGACGCTGAAACTGTAGATCAATTATCAGAATATATTTTTGAAACCATAAAAGCAAACCCGATTTTTTATATGCATTTAGTGAGCGGTGCTTTACAAAGCCCGTCTCCTACTGGTTTCTTCAGACAATTTTTAGTAGAGCAAGACGGTGCCAATAAAGATAATTTTGATATTAAACGAAGAGCTTTAATGCCGTTGACAGATGCTGCGCGTGTTTTGATTTTATCACATTCTGTAAAGTCAATCAGCAATACGGCAGAACGCTTTGAAAAACTGGCCGAACTAGAACCTAATAATCGTGAATTGTATTTATCATGTTCATATTCTTTTAAAGCTTTACTGAAATTCAGAACCAAACAAGGGCTTTTACATCATGATTCGGGTCAGTTTATTGAACTTGAATCTCTAACCAAAATGGAGAAAATTAAACTGAAACGCACTTTTAAAACCATTAAAGAGCTTCAGGAATTAATTTCTGTTCGTTTTAATATTTCAAATCTGGTATAAAATGGGATTATTCAGTTTTTGGAAAAAAGAAGAAAATCTCTTCGATGAAAGTATTACTATAGAAGAAACCAGGTTTGTGGTTTTAGATACCGAAACTACTGGTTTTGATTATGAAAACGACCGAATTTTATGCATCGGCGCTTTGGCATTACAAAACGGCGTAATTTCGGTTCAGGATAGTTTTGAAATATATTTACATCAGGATCATTATGATAAATCGACAGCGCAGATTCACGGAATTTTAAAAGATCTGCTTGTTAAACGTCCAACAGAACTAGAAGCTTTACAGCAGTTTTTAGATTTTTTAGGCGATTCAATAATCATCGCACATCATACTGTTTTTGATGTTACTATGATTAATAAAGCTCTCGAAAGAAACGGACTGCCTCAACTCACAAATAAAACTTTAGATACAGCTTATTTATACAAGAAAACCTTGATTCAGTCGCATTTATTTGAGCGAAAAGATCATTATACTTTAGATGATCTGGCAGATAAATTCGATATTTCTAAAAAAGACAGACACACTGCTCTAGGAGATGCTTATATAACTGCTATTGCTTTTCTTAAAATTGTAAAGAAATTGCGGGAGAAAAAGGCAGTTTCATTAAATCAGCTTTTTAAAAATTAAGATATTTTTATGAAGCTTAAATTTATATTTGACTGAAAATTTTACATTTTAGTAATACAAGACTTATTATTTGTTAGCAATAAGAAAAAATTCACGTAACATGTATTTTATTTTTGAAAGATAGCTTTGCTTAATCAAAAAAAATAAAAACACAGTTATGAAACTAAATTTTCTAAAATCAATTGCACTGCTTGGTATTACAGGTTTCTCTGTAATAAGCTGTCAGAATGATGACAAAGATTCTTCAAACGATGTAAATACAAGCATCGATTTTACTTCACATTCAAAAGTTCCTGCTTTTGTTTATCCAATGACAGGTTTTGAAAACTTAAAAATCAGCACTTTAATCGCAAGTTCTGATGTTTTACCAGAATCACCTTCATTTGTTTATGGTGCACAGCCAGATGGTGCAGGATTAATGAGAAATCCAAATGGTGAAGGTTACATCATGATTACAAATCACGAAATCCTTCAATCAGTTTCAAGAGTTTATTTAGATAAAACTTTCAAACCTGTAAAAGGAGATTATATAGTTGACGGCGTTGGAGGTTTAACACGTTTATGTTCTGCGACTTTGGCTACTCCTGAAATCCACGGGTTTGGACCAATCTTTTTAACTGCCGGAGAAAGCGGACAGGAAAGTATGGTTCACGGAATTAATCCGCTTGGATTATCTTCTGATAAAGCAAGAACTGACAGAGTTTTGCCAGCTTTAGGAAAAGCAAGTATGGAAAACGCTGTTCCACTTACAAAAGAAGCATATCCTGGAAAAACAGTTATTTTAATTGGAGAAGATCAATCGTATGCAACTTCTCACGTAAGTGCAGGACAATTAATCATGTACATCGGTTCTTCTGTTGGTGACTTATCAAACGGAAAACTATATGCTTTAAAAAGAACAGATGGAAATCAGGTTGAAACTTCTATCACTTTAAATAATTCATATCCAGTTGAATTTGTTGAAATTCCAAATGCTAAAAACCTAACTGGAGCTGTTATTAATACTACTGTAAACGACTTAAAAGCAATTCGTTTTTCAAGAGTTGAAGATGTTGATTACAGAAAAGGAAGCGCAAGCAATAACAGAGAAATCTATTTTACAGCGACTGGTCAGGCAACAAACAACGCTCCTGTTGAAGGATATACAATGTGGGGAAGAGTTTATAAATTGAAATTGGATGCTGCAAATCCATTAAAAGGAACTTTAGAATTAGCTGTTGAAGGTGACAGTACTCCTGGAACCGGAATTATCAATCCAGACAATTTATGTGTAACTGAAAACTACGTTTACATTCAGGAAGATGGTGACAGTTATTATGCTGATGCTAAACACGATTCATACATCTGGCAGTACAGCATCGCAACAAAACAAAATAAACCGTGGTTAAACATGAACCATAAAAGAACTGATGCTGCATGGAATGGACTTTACAACCAAACTGGCGAAATGAGATTTGGAAGCTGGGAATTTGGTGCTATGGAAGATATTTCAGATATCATTGGTGTTCCGGATACTTTTACGGTAAATATTCACCCTCATACCTGGCAGAGTGATGCATTTAAAAATGCAGACGGTTCTGGTACTCAAACTAATAAAGAGGGAGGTCAAACTGTAATTATCAGAAACGTACAACGATAATAATTTCGTTTAAATCATAAAACAACCCTTATTTTCAATAAGGGTTGTTTCTATTACAATACTATTATGAAATTAAAACATTTTACTTTCCTGATTTTACTACTTTGTTTTTTCTTTTCATGTCAGAAGAATGAAAAATCAAAAGCAACAATACAACAAGATTTACTTATTGATTTAAGTAAACTAAATAATGAAATTGTTCAATTTCAAAAACTGGTAAATAACAATTCTTCTCAAAAAGAAATTGTAGAACAGTTTAAAAAATCGCGTCTGGTTTATAAAAAAGTCGAATGGGCTATTGAATATTTTGTTCCCGAAACTGCCCGATTTATGAACGGTCCAGCTCTTGACGAAATGGAACTGGAAGAAAACAGATCTTTTGAACCTCACGGTTTTCAGGTTATAGAAGAAATGATTTATCCGGAATATAATTCTGAAAGTAAAGAAGATTTAATTCGGGAACTGAATATTTTTCAGGCGAATATTAAACAGTTAAAAAGTACTTTTGAAGTTATTACAGTAAGTGATGATTATGTTCTGGATGCTGTTCAGCAAAATGTGTTCCGTGTGATTGCTCTGGGAATTACAGGTTTTGACAGTCCAATTTTACAATCTTCAATTCCCGAAGCGGGAGAAAGTTTAATTTCGATTCCTGAATCTCTTTCAAAAATTAATTCAAATAATAAATCATTAGCAGAATTAAAAAATCTGACTGAAAAAGCTCAAAAGTATTGTGCAGCTAATAACAATTTCAATGCCTTTAACAGAGCTGTTTTTATAAGTGAATATTTGAATCCGATTTCTAAAAAGCTAAAAGCTTTCCAGAAAGAAGAAAACATTAAAAACGTAAAGAAAAACAGTCCGCTAAAACCAACAATTGAAACTTTATTTGATAAAGATGCTTTTGATGTAAATGCTTTTGTGCTTTCTAAAGAATATAATTTCACGAAAGAAAAAGCGATTTTAGGCGAAAAATTATTCTACGATAAAAGCCTTTCTAAAAACAACGATAGAAGCTGTGCAACCTGTCATAATCCTGAAAAGGCTTTTACAGACGGCTTAAAAACCAATGTTTCATTAACCGGAATAAATTTACCCCGAAATACTCCTACTCTAACCTATGCTTCGTTACAAAATGCCCAGTTTTGGGATATGCGTCAGCTGGATTTAGAAAAACAAAGTGTAGATGTAATACAGAATAAAGATGAAATGCACGGCTCAATGGAAAATATTCATGCTAAAATTCAATTAGACAAAGAATATATCGATCTTTTCAAAAAGGCCTATCCAGGAAATTCGAAACCTGAAGCCTGGCAGATTCAAAACGCTATTGCAAGTTATGTACGTTCTCTAAACTCTTTTGATTCGAGATTTGACGAATATATGAGAGGAAAGAAAAATGCGTTAAATAATGAAGAAATTGAAGGAATGAACTTGTTTATGGGAAAAGCAAAATGTGCCACCTGTCATTTTACTCCATTGTTTAATGGAACGGTTCCGCCAAGTTATTCCAAAACCGAACACGAAGTTATTGGAACTCCAAATGAACCTTCCGGAAAATCCATAAGTCCGGATAAAGGACGTTATATATACAATCAAATGCCTCAATTGGTTGGTGCTTTTAAAACTCCTACAGTTAGAAATGCTGCTGTAACTGCACCATATATGCACAACGGAGTTTTTAAAACACTGGAAGAAGTAGTTTCTTTTTACAATAAAGGCGGTGGAATTGGTTTAGGTTATGAAGTAGAAAACCAAACACTTCCTTTCGACAAACTAAATTTGACTGTAAAAGAAGAACAGTCGCTTGTTGCTTTTATGAAGACACTTACAGATAAAAAATATCAGTAAAACCAGAATAATTTTTTAACCAAAAAAGCCGGAAAATAAGCAATCCGGCTTTTAACTATTTTGAAAATTCGCTCTCTTCTTTAAATAAATAAATTTTATGCTTTTTTAGATTTCTCTTACTAAACATTCCCAGAGAATCTGGTCTGCGGTATACTTTTTTTACTTCATATTCCTCTTTCTGCAATAGTATTATACAATCTTTATTTGATTTTATTTTAGCAGAAAAATAACCCGTACTGTCTGTTTGGGTTGCTATACCATTTATATTGACCTGTACGTCTTTTATTGGTTTTTCTGTATCATAGTCATAAACATAACCAAAAAATTTATTATTAGTACAGCCGGATAGTAATACTATCAGAAAAATATATTTGAACTTCATACTAAAATATAGTGTTTAATTTACTAAGAAATACAAATGTAAGTTGCAGATATTGAGAAAAAGTCTAGTATAGGTTTTAAAACTATAACAATAAGCCTTTTTTAATAACATAAAAAAAACGCTAAGAGTTATTTCTTAGCGTCTTATTTATATTATTCTAAAACCAATCCTATTTGGCCGTCGTCGTCTAATTCTGTTTCTACAGGATCATCTTCTGATATTTCCGGTTTTTCAGGAATTTCTTCAATCGGCTCTTCGTAAGGAAGCGGATCTAAGAGATTTACTTGTTTTAATTTATCTGTTGTTAATTGATTTCCTAGAGCTTTGAAACCTTTTACAGCTATAAAGTCTTCTACATCAATATGCAAATCGTCTTTTTGAACGCCTTTTACTTTGGCAAAAACCAATTGTGCTACCGGACGATAATCAGTCGATACAATCTCTAACTGCGAATTTGGATGGTCTGTAATAAAGCTTTCTTCTTTTCCTTCATTTTCAACAAGGAAACGTTTTAAGAAATAACGCTCTTTTTCCCCATCATAATAAATCGCAGAAATTGGTTTTTTAGGTTTCCATTTTTCCAGAACAATCATGTCTTCATCAAAATGAGTTGATAATTCAGGGATTATTACTTTTAATTTACCTGACTGATTAATTATTAAGATTTTGTCTGTTGGTTTAAATTCACCTAACAACTCTCCTCTTGCATCAACATTTAAACGTTTTACAGTATCATCAAACCAAACTTTTCTTGGCAGTAATGTCGAAATTCCTTTTTCTTTCAATTCGATTTTCTTAATTGGATATTTGGTCACCAAATTTCCTTTAGAACCACGTCCTTTAATTGCTAACTTAGCAAAATCAATATCGAATTTCAGTTTCTTAATCGTTCCAACCTGACGCAGCAATATAGTAACTACCTCAGCTTCACCATTTGGATTATGTGAAAAATAAACTACCTGAGAACCGTTTGTACCATTTGTTAAGTCGTAAGCTTTATCACGGGTTACACCGGTAACATTGAAACGTTTTATATAAGACGGCCCTGATTTACCATCACGGTACATCATGTTATAAATGGTACGTTTATCGTTTTTATCAAAAACTGCAACGTGTATAATGTCTTTTCCAATAAAAGTTTTGGCGTCGACTTTGGTTATCATCAATGTTCCGTCTCGTAAAAACACAATAACATCATCAATATCCGAACAATCGCCAACGTATTCATCTTTCTTTAAACTCGTTCCTACGAAACCTTCTTCGCGGTTTACGTAAAGTTTTGTATTACGTAAAACTACTTTTGTAGCCTCAACGTTATCAAAAACACGAAGCTCTGTCTGACGTTCGCGGCCTTTTCCGTATTTCTCTTTTAATTTAGTAAAGTAAGCAATTGCAAAATCTGTTAAATGTTCCAGATTATGCTCTACTTCTTTCATTTCGTCTTCTAACTTCGCGATTAAATCATCAGCTTTATCAGAGTCGAAACGTGTAATACGAATCATCGGGATTTGAGTCAGTCTTTGTAAATCGTCGTCATTAATTTCTCTGACAAATGATTTTTTGAAAGGCTCAAAACGATCGTATAAATATTTGTAAAGTGATTCTCTGTCTCCGTATAATTTGAAGTCGATATACATTTCTTCACGAATGAATATTTTCTCCAAAGTAGAAAAGTGCCACTTATTTTTTAATTCTTCTAACTGAATTTCTAATTCCTGACGAAGTAAATCAACTGTTCTGTGTGTTGAAATTTTCAACATTTGGGAAACACCAATAAACAACGGTTTATTGTCTTCGATAACACATCCTAAAGGCGCTACAGAAGTTTCGCAGGCTGTAAAAGCAAACAAAGCATCAATTGTTTTGTCTGGTGAAACGCCTGGGAAAAGATGGATTAAAATCTCAACATCAGCAGCCGTATTATCTTCAATTTTTTTGATTTTGATTTTACCTTTATCATTGGCTTTCAAAATACTATCAATTAAACTCGATGTATTGGTAGAAAACGGAATCTGTGTAATTACCAATGTATTTTTGTCTAATTGCGAAATTTTAGCACGTACACGCACACGTCCGCCGCGCATTCCGTCGTTATAATTTGAAACGTCGGCAATACCCTGCGTCATAAAATCAGGATAAAGCGTAAACGGTTTTCCTTTTAAGATTTTAATCGAAGCATCGATTAATTCGTTAAAGTTATGAGGCAGTACTTTTGTAGAAAGTCCAACCGCAATACCTTCTGCTCCCTGCGCTAAAAGCATTGGGAATTTTACCGGAAGATTAATCGGTTCGGCTTTTCTACCGTCATATGATAGTCCCCATTCTGTAATTTTTGGAGAATATAAAACTTCTAAAGCAAATTTAGATAAACGTGCCTCAATATAACGGGGTGCAGCTGCACCGTCGCCCGTTAAGATATTTCCCCAGTTACCCTGGCAGTCAATTAATAAATCTTTCTGACCAATCTGCACCATGGCATCACCAATACTCGCATCTCCGTGTGGGTGATACTGCATGGTGTGACCTACAACATTGGCAACTTTATTATAACGACCATCGTCCAGCTCTTTTAAAGAGTGCATAATACGACGCTGAACAGGCTTAAATCCGTCCTCGATAGCAGGAACTGCACGTTCCAGAATTACATACGAAGCATAATCCAAAAACCAGTCCTTGTACATTCCCGTTACTTTAGTAATAACGTCCTCGCCTTCTTCTTCCTGATTTTCGTAAAAATGCTGTCCCTCGAAATGCTTCGCATCTACGTTTATAATATCCTCGTCATCTCCATCCTGATTGTCATCCATCAGGTTTTCATCTTGATTATTCTCGTCGTCGTTTGGAATTATGTTATCGTCTTCTTCGTCTTTCATTTTTATGCTGAATTATTTCAGTATTTTCTATTTTTCTATTTAGATTTTCGAATATTTTCTATAAAATCAATTTCTTCCTTTACTCTTTTTTCATCACCACTTTCAATAAAAAGGGTTATTCCAAAGTTCTCTAATAGTTTTTGCATATCCGAATAACAATATTTTTGGAATCCGTTTAAGTTATCAGAACTTCTTGAACCAACACATTCGATGCAAAATTCATCGTAACCAATAATTCTGTTTTTCTTATCTCGAAACAAAATCATATGTCTTGGTTTGTAACATGCAGCGGATATTTGCTCAGGAACACAAGTATCACAAACCATCAAATTAAGAAGTTCTTTTTCTTGTACTTTATTTAATATAACTCTCTCTTGTATTTTTGTACTATCAAAAGTTAATTTATAATTGTCAACCAAAACTTTATTAAAAGGTACTTCCTTTTTATATTCTAAAGCATCCCACATTATTCTGTCATAATAAGAAACAACTTCAATTTTGGAAAAATCCTTTATTGGAAATTCTCTTTTATAAATTGTTCTACTAACCGATTTTACAATTGGAGTTCCTTCGTCTTCTATTGATAAATTCTTTGACTTTTTATCATAACAAGCTATCACACTAAAAACAATAATAAATAAGCAAAAGATTTTCTTCATACAAAACCAGTTCAATTAAGCTTCTTCTAATTCATCAATCTCAACCTTCAGGTTCTTAATAATAAACTCTTGTCTATCTGGCGTATTTTTACCCATGTAGAACGATAACAACTGCTCGATAGAAGTATTTTTATCCATCATAACCGGATCAAGACGGATAGTGTCTCCAATAAAGTTCTTGAACTCGTCTGGCGAAATCTCTCCTAAACCTTTAAATCGGGTGATTTCCGGTTTTGGTTTTAGTTTCTCGATAGCGTCTTTTCTTTCTTCATCAGAATAACAGTAAATTGTTTCTTTTTTGTTTCGAACCCTGAAAAGCGGTGTTTGTAAAATATACAAATGCCCTTCTTTTATTAACTCAGGGAAAAACTGTAAAAAGAATGTAATTAAAAGCAAGCGAATGTGCATTCCGTCGACATCGGCATCGGTTGCGATTACGATATTGTTGTAACGTAATTTTTCTAATCCGTCTTCGATATCAAGTGCTGCCTGCAATAAATTGAATTCTTCGTTTTCATACACGATTTTCTTCGTCATTCCGTATGAATTCAAAGGTTTACCACGCAAACTGAAAACTGCTTGTGTATTCACGTCACGCGACTTTGTAATCGATCCGGAAGCCGAATCTCCCTCGGTAATAAAAAGCGTGCTTTCTAAGTTTCTTGGGTTTTTGGTATCAGGAAGATGCGCGCGGCAATCTCTTAATTTTTTATTATGAAGATTCGCTTTTTTAGCACGATCTGTTGCCAGTTTTCTAATTCCTGATAATTCTTTGCGCTCACGTTCTGCCTGCAGAATTTTACGCAATAAAGCATCTGCAGTTGTTGGATTTTTATGCAGGTAATTATCCAGTTTCGTTTTGATAAAATCGTTTACGAAAGTACGAACAGAAACTGCTGGTGTTCCGTCATCAGAACCCATATCTGTAGAACCTAATTTTGTTTTGGTCTGAGACTCAAAAACCGGTTCCATTACTTTAATACTAATCGCACTTACAATCGATTTACGAACATCTGATGCTTCGAAATTCTTATTGTAAAACTCACGAATCGTTTTTACAACGGCTTCTCGATAGGCCGCTAAGTGCGTTCCACCCTGCGTTGTGTTCTGACCGTTCACAAAAGAGTGATATTCTTCGCTGTACTGCGTTTTACTGTGTGTAAGCGCAACCTCGATATCATGCTCTTTTAAGTGGATAATTGGGTATTCTAAATCTTCTTCGCTGATTGTTTCTTCTAATAAATCACGAAGTCCATTTTCTGAATAATATTTTTCTCCATTAAAAATAATTGTCAAACCATTGTTTAAGTAACAATAGTTTTTAACCATTTTGATAACGTATTCTAAACGGAATTTATAGTTTTTGAAAATCGTTTCGTCTGGCGTAAAAGTTACTTTTGTTCCTTTACGTTTTGTAGTATCGATTACATCTTCTTCTGAAACTAAATTCCCGCCGGAAAACTCCGCCGCTTTTTGTTTATCATCACGAACCGATTCTACACGGAAATAGGTAGAAAGCGCATTTACCGCTTTTGTTCCGACACCATTCAAACCAACTGATTTCTGGAAAGCTTTAGAATCGTACTTTCCTCCTGTGTTCATTTTCGAAACTACATCGACCACTTTCCCCAACGGAATTCCACGCCCGTAATCACGAACCGAAACCGTTTTATCTTTTATCGTTACCTCAATAGTTTTTCCAGAGCCCATTACGAACTCATCGATACAGTTATCTAAAACCTCTTTTAATAGAATATAAATACCATCATCTG
Organism: Flavobacterium johnsoniae UW101; assembly: GCF_000016645.1. Lineage (NCBI taxonomy): Bacteria > Pseudomonadati > Bacteroidota > Flavobacteriia > Flavobacteriales > Flavobacteriaceae > Flavobacterium > Flavobacterium johnsoniae. The sequence goes on along the minus strand of NC_009441.1, from coordinate 2,960,352 downwards.
GAGAAGAACCGTCTCCAAGTTTTCCGATATACATTCCCGGACGCATACGGATATGTTCTTTCCAATCAAGTGAACGAATATTATCTTCGGTATATTGATTTTGCTCTAGCATATATGAATTTAGGATTTTTTGCTAATGTACCATTTCTTAGCAAAAAATGAAAGCGTATTTTCTTTTTGTTATGAATAATAACAGTTTAAAATCTATTTAAATTGATTTTAAAATAAAATGGGCGGTAAAATTATAAAAAACTGCTTTTTTGTCAAAAAAAATACTATTTGATTCCCAGTACTTCTTTTGCCAAAGCAATCATTTCGGGCGTTCCTGTGTTTTTATTTTTCTCGTCAGAAAGTTTAACTACACCTTGCCAATGTATATTATCAGGTTTTGTATCCGTTAATTTTATAACCATATTCATAGCTGGAAGTCCAACATCGTTGGTGAAATTTGTCCCGATTCCAAATGACATTTTTATTTTGTCCTGACAGAAATCAACAATCTTTTTTACTTTATCGTAATTGAGTGAATCTGAAAAAACAATAACTTTTGATTTTGGATCAATTCCCATTTTGGTATAATGAGAAATTACTTTTTGGGCAAACTCAATTGGATCACCGCTGTCATGTCGAACGCCGTCAAAAAGTTTGGAATATTTTTTATCGAATTGGTTGAAAAATATTTCTGTAGTATAAGTATCTGTTAAAGCAATTCCGAGATCACCTCCGTAGACTTTTGTCCAGTTTTCGAGACTTATAAAATTCGCTACCTGAAAACCATATTGAGCAGCATGAAACATAAACCATTCATGAGCGTGAGTTCCCAAAGGCCTTCTATTGTTAACCATTGCAAAGTGTACGTTGCTGGTTCCAATAAAACTGTTTCCTCCGTAGGTTCTTAAAGTTTCATTTACTAAATCATGAACATCGTAAGAATGACGTCTTCTTGTTCCAAATTCTAAAATCGAAACTCCTAATTTATTATAATTATCAATTTTCTCTTTTGTCAGCTCTTTTATGGCTTCATCATTTAAACGAATTAAATGATTTGATTTATAAAAAAGTTCCGAAATCAAAGCCATTAAAGGAACTTCCCATAAAATAGTTCTGTACCAATAACCTTCTACGGTTACTGAAATTTCTGAACCTTCCTGACTAATTTGAACTTCAGATGGATCAAAACTATATCCTTGCAGAAAATCTAAATAGGTTGGGTCGAGATAAGGACAATAATGAGCTAAATAACTTTTTTCTTCTTTTGTTAAACGAAGTTCAGACAATGCATCAACTGAACGTCGAAGTAAATCTGCAAATCCTTCAGGAAAGATATGTTTACCACGATTTATAAATCCGTAACGAACTTTTGCTTTTGGAAAAAGTTTAATTACAGCATGCTGCATCGTAAATTTATAGAAATCATTATCTAAGATCGATTTCAGAAAAGTCGCTTCCATAGTGTTCAAATTCGAATCATTCTTGCTAAGATACGGCAATTTCAGAAAAGATTAAAATTTGTATAATCCTTAAATAAATTATTTTGAAACTACTTTAAAAGAAACAACACTGTTCGTATCTGCAAAAACAGTGATATAATCTCCAATATTGTTATCTATAGTAATTTGAAATTCTAACCCTCCTCTTTTTTCTTTCGGGTTTTGAACTTTAACCGGCTGATTCTTTTTATTTAAATAAAAAACCTGATTGGATTTTGAGAGATTTTTGATTTCTACCGTAATCTTATCTCCATTTCTGGCTTCAATTATACCAGAGTCCGGTGATTTAATTTTATAATCTTTTTCGATTGTGGTATTGTAAATCAATGGACCGTTTAGAAAATCGTCTTTACTTAATCTTTCTCCTAAATAAGTTCCGGAATCCGGAAAATGTTTGGCAAAAAAGTAATCCGGATCTGTGTCAAAGTAAACGGGATTAAAATCGTTTACCATTCTGCCTTTGCTGCTGTCATAATAGCCTTGTCCCCAGGTCACATCAATCAAGCGCCATTTTTTATCAATCAAAACCATATTCCAGGCATGATTGAATGAAGTAGTTTTTCTTCCGATATCTCTAACTGAAATTTTAGAATCGCCGCGGATTATTTCGCATTTAATTCCCATTAGAGAAGCCAAATGCTGATACAAAGCCGTAAAACCTTCACAAACTGCTTTCTTTGATTTGAAAGCTTTCTGAATGAGGTTATCATTTAATTGTTTGATTTTACGCTGTTTTTCTGCTTCTGTAGAATAACTAAATCCCTGCACTCTCGTCGGATTCAAATACGCATTATAATCGTATCTTATATTAAAGGCAATCCAGCCGTAAATAGCGCGTGCACGCTCAGCATCTGAATCAAAATCTTTTTCGATTCTTTCTGCTAACTTTTCGGTGCTGTCAAAACTTTTAGGATATTTTGCAACTATTTTATCGACTTCGCTAATCTTTTGAGAAAACGTAAAATTGATAAAAATGCTATTTAATAAAAGGAAAATAAGGGCAAATTTTTTTTGTGGCATTTAAAAATTTGATTTAATAATGTTTTTCAGTTCATTATCTAACTCAACGTTAGAAATTTTATTTTCCTGTAAATCAAAATTCGAGCCAAATACTGGTAATGAGAAACTTCCTTTAATTTCTGCCCCATAACGAGGAAAAAGAGTTTGGGCAATTCCCAAGACAGATGCTCCTCCTCTGCCGCCTGGAGAAGTTGCTAATAATAACATTGGTTTATGCTGAAAAACATCTTTTTCAATTCTTGAACTCCAATCGAAAACATTCTTGAAAGCAACAGAATAATTTCCGTTATTTTCTGCCATTGAAACAACCAGAATATCAGCTTTTTTAAGTTTATTCAGGAATGCCTGCGCCACTTCATGCTGACCTATTTCTTTTTCAAGATCTACGCTGAATACAGGCATTGCAAAATCATTAAGATCTAAAACCTCAACTTCTGCATTTTCAAATAAACTTGACGCGTAAGCCGCTAAACGTTTGTTGATTGACTGCTTACTGTTACTTCCTCCAAAGGCAATTATTTTCATATGTGGTATTTGTTTTTTGCCACAGATTAAGAGGATTAAAATGTTTTTTTAATCTGCTGCGGTTCTTTAATTATTTTCTATTTCAAAAATTTCTTTTTGAATTTCAACTGAATATTCATTTGGGTAAATTTTACCGCCGTAAGACTTTGCATATACTTTAGTAAATTCTGCTCCAAAATACAGAATAATTGCCGAATAATAAACCCAAACCAAAATAATTATTACAGATCCCGCCGCTCCATAAACAGAAGCTACAGTTGAACTTCCTAAATAAAAACCTATCGCAAACTTCCCGATCATAAATAGTACCGCAGTAACTCCTGATCCTATAAAAGCATCTTTCCATCTTATTTTTCCGTCTGGTAAAGTCCTAAAAATTATAGTAAAAAGAAGTGTTATACTTGCCAGTACAATCACTACATTAACAACATAAAACAAATAAACGGTACTTTCCGGAAAGTAGATTTTTAATCGCGAACTCACTAAATCTAATGTTGTATTTACGAGTAAACTCACCAGCATTAAAAAGCCTACAGATGCTATCATTGAAAAGGACATTAATCGATTCTGAATGAATTTCTTAATGCCTTTATCTGGTTTGGCGCGTAATCCCCAAATAAAATTAATAGAACTTTGTATTTCTGCAAAAACCCCAGATGCTCCAATTAACAGCATCACGATTCCAAACACAGTTGCAAACATATTATCTCCAGACAATTGCACATTTTTTATAGCTTCCTGAATTTGAATTGCGGCACTATTTCCTACCATTCCGTTTATTTGACCATACAGCTGGCCGGTTACTGCATCTTCTCCAAAAAAGAAACCACAAATAGTAATGATAATAATTAACAGCGGAGGCAGTGCAAATATCGTATAATACGATAATGCCGCGCTGAGCTTAATAGCGTTGTCATCATTAAATTCTAAAAAAGTATTCTTTAATAGAAACCATATTTTTTTTAAGATATTTTTGATTTTCATCTGCTGATTAATTTGATATTCTCTCAAATTTACGCAATAATAAAAAATCTTGAATTCTCGTTTTTTAATGGAATTTTATATTTTTTCCATCTGCCAATATTTAATTCCCAGCGGAATAACTGTAGTGAAAAACATGTTTTAGTTACCAACATTTATAATTCCATAATTTGAATTAACAATATACATTATGAAATAATCTCGTAGAGATTCAACATTGGTAACTAAAAAACTAACATCTGAAGAATGTCCCATGAGGACAGTATTTATACATTATTTATAATGATAGAAAATCCCTTTATCATAAACGGTCCATAAGCTGGCTTTTTGGTTCGCCGCTTTTAGCGCGTTATTTGCCCAAGTATTGCAGGTATAAAAAAGACTATAACTTCCTTTGGCTTCATAAAAAGCATCTTTTTTTCCGTAGCTGTGTCCCTGAATCCATTCGGGATGAACTGGATCACTAAAACTATTTGAAATATAGTTCACTAACTTTTGATAATCATCTTTTGAAACTAAAATACGTTTACAATCATCGCCTTCTCTCAACTGCTTAAAAAATGTAGCATGTACAGCCGATGAACTGATTCCAAACGCAGCTTTAAATGCTGTGCTTGCTTTTAAATCTGCCCATTCTGGAGTTTCAAGATAAAATCCTTTATCTCCCCAGCCAAAAGCGATATAATTCATTAAAGAATCTTTTGATTGTGTTTGATTAAATTGAATTTCACTTCGCCAGTCTTTAATCTCATTTTTTATTGGAACAACAATATCAGTATGGACTCCGTTTGAAAGAATGTAAATTGGAACGGCATCTTGTTCTTCGACTTTCGCAATATCTGAATTGACCGTAATTTTAGAAATAATTAAAACAGATGTAACATACAAAGCAAGAAAACTGAAAATTCCGAAAAGCGTCCAGCCTAGAATTTTAAATGATTTTTTCAGCATTTTAATTTGGTTGATTTTAGATTAGTAATTGGTTAATTTTTTACTAACCAATTTTTGAGCCAAAAATTTTTAAGCAGTTAATTTGTTTGCAAAATGGGACGCGGATTCTACTGATTCGCTTTCGCGAAAGCGCGGATTTAAACGGATTTTTTGTCATTGCGAGGAACGAAACAATCACACTACGAAAAGCGACAAAGAGAATCGACAATCTTTGCGGGCTTCGACTTCGCTCAGCCTGACAATAAAAACCTAAATAATAAAAACAAAAAAAACTGCTGAATTCCTCCAGCAGTTTTAGTCTATTCTCTTTGTTCTTTCTTCTTCTCTCTAAAAAAGATTAAACATTAAAACGGAAATGCATTACATCACCATCTTTCACGATATATTCTTTTCCTTCAACTCTGAATTTTCCAGCTTCTTTTGCTTTTGCCTCAGAACCATACTGAACATAATCATCGTATGAAATTACCTCTGCACGGATGAAACCTTTTTCAAAATCTGTATGGATAACTCCAGCTGCTTGCGGTGCTGTAGCTCCAATATTGATTGTCCAGGCACGAACTTCTTTTACACCAGCAGTAAAGTAAGTCTGCTGTTTCAATAATTTATAAGCTGCACGAATTAGAACAGATGCTCCCGGCTCTTCTAATCCCATATCTTCAAGGAAAACCTGACGCTCTTCATAGCTTTCTAATTCTGTAATATCAGCTTCTGCTCCTACTGAAAGTACAATCACTTCAGCTTCTTCATCTTTTACTAATTCACGAACCTGATCAACATATTTGTTTCCGTTTACAGCAGAGCTTTCGTCAACGTTACAAACGTATAAAACTGGTTTTGCTGTAATTAATTGGAAAGCTTCCATAAGAACTTCTTCATCATTGTTTTGAGGAACAATTGTTCTTGCAGATTTTGCCTGTAAAAGAGCTTCTCTAATTCTGTTTAATAATGCTTCTTCTGCCTGAGCTTCTTTATTTCCGGTTTTTGCAGCACGTTTTACTTTTTCTAAACGTTTTTCGACTGTTTCTAAATCTTTTAACTGCAATTCGATATCAATTGTTTCTTTGTCACGAATTGGGTTTACGTTTCCGTCAACGTGTACAATATTGTCATTATCAAAACAACGTAAAACGTGAATGATAGCATTACACTCTCTAATGTTTCCTAAAAACTGGTTTCCAAGACCTTCTCCTTTACTTGCTCCTTTTACCAAACCTGCAATATCTACGATATCTACAGTTGCCATTTGAACGCGTTCTGGTTTTACCAATTCCTCTAACTTGTTGATTCTTGGATCTGGAACGTTTACAACACCAATATTAGGTTCGATAGTACAAAATGGAAAGTTCGCACTCTGCGCTTTTGCATTAGATAAACAATTAAATAATGTTGATTTTCCAACATTTGGCAATCCTACAATTCCTGCTTTCATTTCTTGTTTCTGTTTATTTTATTCGACACTGAACTATCAGGTCTGGTCATTAACAATTGTATTGTAATGATTTATGATTTACGTTTTTATTTTTCGTTTCTGCCAAAATGATATTTTTTGGCTTTAAAATTTTGCAAATATAAGATTTAATACCTCTTAACCGAAGTAAAAATGTGCATTAATATAATTTTAAGGCTATTCTTAAAAATTTTTAAACTTTTTATAAAGTTTTTGTAAAATAATAGTAATTTTATAAAAATTTCCAACAAAAAACAAACCAAAAAACCAATAACCATGAAAAAGATTGCATTATTTTTATTGATGCTGAATTCAGCATTTCTTTTTGCGCAGAAAGAAGTATCGGGTGTCGTTAGAGACAAAGCAGGTTCACCGCTTCCTGGAGTTAATATTGTTGAAAAAGGAACTTCAAATGGTGTCTCAACCGATTTTGAAGGAGGATTTAAAATTAAAGTAAAAGAAGGAGCAGTATTAATTTTCAGTTATGTTGGTTTTGCTTCAATCGAAAAAGCAGCTTCAGATAAAATGAATATCACTTTAGATGAAAGCGGCGGACAGGTTTTGAGTGACGTTGTAGTAGTAGGTTCCAGAAATACCAAAAGAACCGTTGTAAACTCTGCCGTACCTATTGATGTTATTAACGTAAAAGAGGTTACAACACAAAGCGGAAAAATCGAAATCAATCAATTACTGCAGTATGTAGCACCTTCATTTAATGCCAATAAACAATCGGGTTCTGATGGTGCCGACCACGTTGATCCTGCTTCATTAAGAGGAATGGGACCTGACCAGACTTTAGTTTTAATTAATGGAAAAAGAAGACACCAATCATCTTTAATTAATTTATTTGGAACTCGCGGACGTGGAAATACTGGTACCGACTTAAATGCAATTCCGGCAGCTTCTATTAAAAGAATCGAAATTCTGCGTGACGGCGCAGCAGCTCAATACGGTTCTGATGCAATTGCAGGTGTTATCAATATCGTTACCAATGATAATGTAAACGAACTTACAGGTTCTGTTACGTATGGAGTTTTTAACACAAATGCAAAAGGCGATTTCCTGCCTGGAACTCCAAACACAAAAGGATATAGATTAGATCAGCATGGAAACGGAAATTCATACGGAAAAGATCAGGATTTTGACGGAGGTTCTGTAAGAGTTGCCGCCAATTATGGTGTTGCATTAGGAACAAAAGGCGGTTATGCCAATTTTACGGGAGAATTTTTAAACAAAAATAAAACCCTGAGACCAGCCTACGATTTTAGAAAAGGTTTTGGCGATGCCGAAATGCAGGGCGTTAATCTCTTTGTTAATCTTGCTGTTCCAATTGCTGACAAAACTGAATTTTATGCTTTTGGAGGAAGCAATTTTAGAGATACTGATGCGTATGCTTTTACCAGAAATGATGGCGAAAGAGTCGTAGAATCAGTTTATCCGGGAGGTTACACACCAAGAATTACTTCAAAAATTAATGACAACTCGGTTGCTGCAGGAATTAGAACAGAATCTGGCGGAGGATGGAAATTTGATTTAAGCAACACTTTTGGAAAAAATAAATTTCAATACGATATTAAAGGAACTATAAATGCTTCTCTTGAGGAAAAATCTCCACATGAATTTGACGCTGGAGGTCACAGTTTACTTCAAAACACAACTAATTTTGACATTTCTAAAAACTATGACAGCGTTCTTAGCGGTTTCAACATCGCATTTGGAACCGAATTTAGAGTTGAACAGTTTAAGATTTTTGCCGGCGAAGAAGGCTCTTATGCTACTTATGACACAAACGGACAGCCAATAACCGATCCAACGACTCAAAGTCCGCCAACAGTTCCTAATCCTGATTACGATCCTTCAGATCCTACTTCGTCACCAACAATTCCAAGACCAGGCGGTTCGCAAGGTTTTCCAGGATACAGTCCTGCCAATGAGGTTAATAAAAACCGTACAAACTTCTCTTTGTATGCAGATGGAGAATTGGATATTACAGAGGCTTTAATGGTAAGTGGAGCAGTTCGTTTTGAAAATTACAGCGATTTTGGAAGCACCGTAAACGGAAAATTAGCATCAAGATTAAAAATAAACAAACATATTAATTTAAGAGGATCTGTAAGTACTGGTTTCCGTGCGCCTTCATTAGCGCAGATTTATTACAATTTACGTTTCACCAACTTTAACGCAAGCGGTGCGACCGAAGTTTTACTGGCTCCAAATGACAGTGAAGTTACAAGAGCTTTTGGGATCAGCAAGTTAAACGAAGAAAAAGCAGTTAATGCTTCTTTAGGTTTTACAGCTTCTTTTGGAGATTTTACTGCAACTGTCGACGGTTACTATATTAAGGTAAAAGACCGTATTGTACTTACTGGATATTTTGATGCTGAGTCTTTAAACTTAGGCGTTTCAGAAGCACAGTTTTTTGCTAACGGAGTTGACACAAGCACACATGGTTTAGATTTGGTTTTATCCTGGAAAAAAGCATTTGATTTTGGTCAATTGAACGCCACTTTGGTAGGAAATATAAATGACATGAAAATTGACAAAGTAAAAAATGGTCCTCTGGACGAAGCTACTTTCTTTGGTAAAAGAGAAAAAGCCTTTTTACTAGCCTCTGCACCTGATAACAAATTTGCTTTAAATTTAAATTATGCCAAAAATAAATTCGATGCAGGATTAGCTTTTACCCGTTTCAGCAAAGTAGTTTTAGTTGATTATGCCGATGAAGATGATGTTTACAATCCAAGATTGGTTACAGATTTGACTTTGGGTTATCAATTAAGCAAAAGTTTAAAACTAAGCATTGGAAGCAACAACTTATTTAATGTATACCCAACGAAACAAGATGAACAAGGAAATACTGAAGCCGGAGGTTATTGGGACGCTGTACAAATGGGCTTCAGCGGTGCATATTACTATGCCAGACTTGGATTTAATTTCTAAGTTTCTCACAAAGCTTATGAATTGCTCAGCCTGACAATACAATTTACATACACCCTAAAACAAAAAATCCTGAACTATTGTTCAGGATTTTTTTATATCCAAAAGACATTTCACAGTTTACATTTTACAAAAAAGTCTACAATTACAACTTAAATTCTAACGAGTTTATAATTGCTTTTTCTTCGTCAGTTGCTGTAAAACCAGAAATATCCCAATAATTTGTCAAGATTTTGTTCTTTTTATTAAACAGTGATTTCTCTTTAAAAACATCGCTTTCACTATAAGTAAAATTCTGTCTGTTAAAATTCGTGGTTACAAAACTATTTCTCACCTGAATTTTCTTTACCTCTTCTTTTAACATAAGATTATAGGCAATTTCTTCATTTGAATTCAGCAGATAATAATCTTGTCCGTCAAATCTATAATCTACTTTAACAGAAGACTTTGTAATATTTTTTGAGTTTACCGTTGTTTTCTCTTCAATTTTATCAAGATTTTGAGGCGTAATATCTATTGTAAAACCCATAATAAGCTTTTTTACAGGATCGTACACAATCTCAAAATTATCTACAGCTTCCTTCGCTTTGTCAAGAGGTGTAACATACATTACATAATAATCTTTATTTTTAGCATGCCCTCTAATAACAAAATCATATCCTTTTTTTGTTTTTGAATCCAGTAACGGATCAAAATATTTAAAATCAGAATAATTTTTCATGATATTATTCAAATCATACCCTCTCAAGTCTGCACTTATATCAGTTTCCAACAATCCATATGACCTGTTTTGTTCAACAAGCAAAGTGGTTGCATTATTATTTTTATCGAACTGAAAATTAACTAATCCGTCATTATAATACGAATACTGATTATTGAGCATAAAAAACTCCCTTACATATACTTTTTGTCTATGCGAAATGCTGATTTTTTTGGTAGAATTTGAAACTAATTTCTGCAGTATTTTTTCCGGATCTTCTCTAGACAAAACCACTTCGTCCAGTTTATTGTTTTTACTCTTTAAATAAATAACAAATTTTTGATCTCCATTTAATGATGTCCAGCGTACAGTCGCATCCTCATAATCTGTTTGAGAGACCTGAACATTAGAACCGCCCGTAAGCATAAAAGTTACCTTACCTTCTTCATTGCTTAATAAAATCTGTTTGGTTTTCATTATTACAACAGCAGCATTTTCGATAGGCAGTAACGTTTCTATATCTCGCACAAAAATAGAATACTCTTCATTTTGTGAGAAAACACCAACACTAAACAAAACAAAAAATAAAAGTATACTTCTCCTCATAAGCTTGTTAAATTTTCAACTAAAGTATTGTTTTTTTAACATTAAAGCAACACCCTAAAAAATAAAACATTCGTTATCAAGAAACTAACTTTTACAAATACCTGATATCAGGGTAAAAAAAATCCTGAGTAAAACTCAGGATTTCTATATCATTAAATCAAAAGATTTATTATTCACCGTGCAGAAACGCTTGTCTGTTTAACAAAGTTTCGTCATCTTCTACGTGGTTATCATCTGGCACACAACAATCAACAGGACATACAGCTGCACATTGAGGTTCATCATGAAAACCTTTACATTCTGTACATTTTCCTGGAACGATATAATAAATTTCATCAGAAATTGGAGTTTGTGCATCATCTGCATCAACTTCAGTTCCGTCAGGTAAAATTACAGTTCCAGAAAGACTTGTTCCGTCTTTATATCTCCAGTCATCCGCTCCTTCATATATTGCTGTATTTGGGCATTCTGGTTCGCAGGCCCCGCAGTTTATGCATTCGTCAGTTATAATTATTGCCATCGTTTATTATTCTTAGAGTTAAAAGTCTTAAAGTTCTAAAGTCAAAATAAAGACAAGCATAGCTTTTGACTTTATGACTTTTGACTTTCGACTTAATTATGCTTATTTTTGTGCAAAATTACAATCAAAACAATTCATAAACAAACATTATGACATTAGAAACAAAAAAAAGTGTTTTTGTTGAATTAGGAAAATTTTTAAGTCAGTTTTCTGAAGGTGCTTCTGCAAGAAAGTCTGACGTTTTATACAATGATATCTTTTTTGATGATTTCGAAAAACTTATACATTTATCACAGTCCCATAACGGCTGGTACACACCGGAGCAGGTTTATTTTGCCATAAAATCATGGGCAGACGCTCTAACAGACGAAAACATTGCCAAATGGATTTCTAAATATGATTTTAGCGCCAATCAAAAAGAAAAGACTGTTGCTTTGATTTTGGCGGGAAATATTCCGTTAGTTGGTTTTCATGATTTTTTATCTGTTTTAATTACCGGAAACAAAGCATTAATAAAAACTTCTTCAAATGATCAGCATTTACTGCCGTTTTTAGCTAAGTATTTAATCGCTGTTGATGACAGTTTAAAAGATAAAATCACTTTCGTGGAAGGTAAACTGGAAAATTTCGACACAGTAATCGCTACCGGAAGCAACAATACCGCTCGTTATTTTGAATATTATTTTAAAGATAAACCTTCGATTATTCGAAAAAACAGAAATTCGGCAGCTGTTTTAAACGGAAAAGAAACCAAAGAAGATTTAGAAGCTTTGGGTGAAGATATTTTTAGATATTTTGGTTTAGGATGCCGAAATGTTTCTAAACTTTTTGTTCCTAAAGACTATTCTTTTGAAAATTTCTTTCAGGCTGTTTTTAAATATCAGGACGTTATACATTATGAAAAATACGCTAATAATTACGATTATAACAAAGCGGTTTTCTTAATGAGTAATTTCAAGCTGACAGATAATGGTTTCCTTACCTTAAAAGAAGATTCAAGTTACGCCTCGCCTATTTCGAGCGTTTTCTTTGAATACTACGAAAATCTTGAAGATTTAAAATCCCGCCTTAAAGCCGAGGAAGAACAAATTCAATGCATCGTAAGCAATAATTTAATCGAAAATAGTGTTTCGTTTGGGCAGACCCAAAATCCTCAATTGTGGGATTATGCAGATAACGTTGATACTATAACGTTTTTGTTAACAACAAAGTAAAAAAATGTTTAATTATTTCGAATTATTTATCGCTTTTTCAGCTCCTATTACCGAAATTTGCATCTTTAAATTTTTCGACAAATTTTTCGACTATTAACAACAACCATGAAAAAACACAACTACAGCGCAGGACCTAGTATTTTACCTCAGGAAGTTTTTGAAAAAGCATCAAAAGCAGTTTTAAATTTTAATGATTCAGGATTATCTATTCTTGAAATTTCGCACCGAAGCAAAGATTTTGTGGCTGTTATGGATGAAGCTCGTTCGCTGGCTTTAGAATTATTAGGACTTCAGGGAAAAGGATATCAGGCTTTGTTTTTACAAGGTGGTGCAAGTACTGCATTCTTGATGGCTCCTTATAACTTAATGAAAGAAAACGGAAAAGCAGCTTATTTAGATTCAGGAACGTGGGCAACTGCGGCTATTAAAGAAGCTAAACTTTTTGGAGAAACTGTTATCGTAGGCTCTTCAAAAGATGACAATTATACTTATATTCCAAAAGGTTACGAAATACCAGCCGATGCTGATTATTTTCACTGTACAAGCAACAATACTATTTTTGGAACTCAAATACAGGAATTCCCATCGACTAACATTCCAGTAGTGTGCGATATGAGTTCTGATATTTTCTCTCGTGAATTGGATTTTTCTAAATTCGATTTAATCTATGCCGGAGCTCAAAAAAATATGGGACCTGCAGGAACAACTCTTGTTGTAGTTAAAGAAGAAATCTTAGGCAAAAACGGAAGAACAATTCCTAGTATGTTAGATTATGCTAAGCATATCAAAGCAGAAAGTATGTACAATACTCCTTCTGTATTTGCTGTATATGTTTCATTACTGACATTACAATGGATTAAAGCTAAAGGCGGAATTGCAGCTGTTGAAAAATTAAACAATGCAAAAGCAGATTTACTTTATGCTGAAATTGACAGAAACCCATTATTTAAAGGTGCTGCTAATGTAGAAGATCGTTCTAAAATGAACGTTACTTTCTTATTAAACAACCCTGAGCATACTGAAACTTTTGACGCTTTATGGAAAGCTGCAGGAATTTCTGGATTGCCGGGACACCGTTCTGTTGGTGGTTACAGAGCTTCTATTTACAACGCTATGCCTATCGAAAGTGTTCAGGTTTTAGTTGATGTAATGAAAGCATTGGAATCTAAAGTTTAGTTTTCAGTTTTCAGTCTCAGTTTTCAGCAAACTGAGACTGAAAACTGAGACTGAGTACTAACCTAGCCCCGATAGAAGTAGAAATCCTTTTTTGTTTTTTCTTTAAAAACAAAAAAGATTGTAAGGAATAGCGGGATTAGCTCCTAAATCAAAAAAAAATATAATACTTGGTTCATCGATTAAACAATTAAACGAATAAACAGTTAAACTTTTATACGATTAACCAAATAAACAATAAACACACAATGAAAGTATTAGCAAATGACGGAATTTCTAAAAGTGGAATTCTAGCCTTAGAAAAAGGCGGATTTGAAGTTATAACTACAAAAGTAGCTCAGGAACAAGTAGCTAACTTTATTAATGAAAATAATGTAGACGTAATTTTAGTGCGCAGTGCGACTAAAGTTCGTAAAGATATTATCGACGCTTGTCCTGGTATCAAAATCATCGGACGTGGTGGTGTTGGTATGGATAACATCGATGTTGATTATGCTAAAAGCAAAGGAATTCATGTAATTAATACTCCAGCTTCATCTTCAGAATCTGTTGCTGAATTGGTATTTGGACACTTATTTTCTGGTGTTCGTTTCTTACATGATTCAAACAGAAATATGCCTCTTGAAGGAGATTCTAACTTTGACGGTTTGAAAAAAGCGTATGCAAACGGAGTTGAATTAAGAGGAAAAACTCTTGGTATTGTTGGTATTGGACGTATCGGACAAGCTACTGCAAAAATGGCGCTTGGTCTTGGTATGAAAGTTATCGCTGCAGACAGCTTTATTCCTCAGGTAGACATAAAAGTTGAATTTTTCGACGGACAGTCTATCACGACTACAATCGTTTCTCAATCATTAGAATCTTTATTTAAAGAAGCTGATTTCATTACATTACACGTTCCTGCACAAGATGGTTACATCATTGGAGAAAAAGAACTTGCAATCATGAAAGATGGTATTGGAATTGTAAACTGTGCTCGCGGCGGTGTTATTGATGAAGTAGCTTTAGTAAAAGCTTTAGATTCAGGAAAAGTAGCTTTCGCTGGTTTAGACGTTTTTGAAAGTGAGCCAAAACCAGAAATGGCAATCTTAATGCATTCTAAAATCTCTTTAACTCCTCACATTGGAGCTGCGACAGGAGAAGCACAAGACAGAATTGGTACTGAATTAGCTTCACAAATTATTACTTTGTTGAGTTAAATATCAAAAAAAAACAAATAAATCTATTAAAGGGATTTACTGCTTATTTGCAGTAAATCCCTTTCTTTTTAATTAGTTTTGACGCACAATCTTGTAATTATGAAAATTGATACAAAAAAATCTGTTTATAAATGGATTATCCTTTTGATAGTATTAACAGGTACAATTATTTTATACTGCACAACTATCTTAGCAAATACATTTTCGCTTATTATCGAAAAAGAATATTTTATACCAAAGCAGTCTTCAATTTTTACTTTTAAAGAAACTGTAAAAAATGATGGTTCAAGTGATGTATGGAGATATGGAGAAGATTGCACTAATTATTATTACAACCTAAGCACATTTAATAATGATGTACTGGTTTTTCCTAAAAAGAAAACTAATAATTGCCCTGGATTTAATCCTGAAAACATAAACACTTAGTGCGGAGTAAAAATACCGAAAACTATATTTACTATTGATTCCTATTTAAAGTCAAATAAGTAAACAAAAAAACATAACTACTTATAAATAAATCATTTGAAAAACATTTATTAACATCGTTTACTAAATCCCTTTCTTTTTTTGACTAAATTTGATTTCTAATCCCTAATTTATCGAAATCATGTTTGAACAATTAACCCAATTAGTACAGCAATATGGAGGCGATGCTGTTACAAACAATGCCGCTGTCCCAAATGAACATAACGAAGCCGTAATAAATGAAACCAGCAGTTCTATTTTTGAAGGCTTAAAAAAAATTGCTTCAGAAGGCGGAGGTGAACAACTTGCCGGATTATTTAATGGAAATTCCCCTATAGACAATTCAAATCCTGTTGTACAGCAGATCACACAACAATTATCCGGAAATTTAGGAGAAAAATTTGGTTTAAGCAGTACTGCTTCATCAGGTGTTGCTTCAAGTTTAATTCCACAGATTTTAGGCTCGCTGGTTAACAAAGCAAAAGATCCAAACGACAGCAGTTTTCAAATTTCAGATATAATTAATTCTATTTCTGGAAACAGTACACAAGCGTCTGGAATTATGGATACAATTTCAAAATATGGGGTTCAATTTGGACTTGACCAAAACAACGACGGAAAACTAGACGTTGCCGATGTTCTTGTAGTAACCAAAAGTAAAGGCGGTATTGCAGGATTTATTGGTAAATTATTTGGAAGCAAGTAGAACCGCTAAGGTTTTGAGATTTTAAGATACTGAGTTTTCAGTATCATTTATAAATAATTAAAAAGCTGTTTGTAAACCAAACAGCTTTTTTAATTATATAAATCTCTAACACTGCTAAACCTCTTTATAAACTGTTAAATAACACTTCTCTTTCCTCAATAAATCGTAACTTTAAATCTTCAAGAATAGTCATGAAAAAATATATTTCCATATTAATCCTTCTGCTTATTATAATTGCGTGTTCGACAACCTCGCAGACTATTGCCAATAATGATAGTACTTCTGCAAAAAAAATAAACGATACGGTTAGAATTGCAAATGATTCTCTTGAATATGAAGTAATAATTATCGATAACGGCTTTAGCACCTGGCTTGCATCAAGAGCATATCCTAGAAATTATTATTCATTGCAGTACCTTGAAAATAAAAACTATTTGTACGTAACAGAATGGAACAATCGTGTCTTACAGCCGCAGCGTTATAATCCAAATTTATACGAAATGTCAATAAACTACAGACCAGACATTCATTACGGATATGAAGTAAATTATCTAATTTATAATTATATGATTTATTTTCAAAATACTTACAAACAAAAGCTTTGGGGTAACGTTCCTTCAAGATAATATACTATATTTGTAATCATTACAAATAACAATGAATAGATTAAAAAAACGCTGGGGAATTACCTCAAATTTACAAGCCATTATTATACT
Source organism: Flavobacterium johnsoniae UW101 (assembly GCF_000016645.1). Taxonomy (NCBI): domain Bacteria; kingdom Pseudomonadati; phylum Bacteroidota; class Flavobacteriia; order Flavobacteriales; family Flavobacteriaceae; genus Flavobacterium; species Flavobacterium johnsoniae. The sequence goes on along the minus strand of NC_009441.1, from coordinate 2,943,699 downwards.
TACCGTTTTTGCTATCACTGGATCAGCTTCTGCCTGGCTGTCTAAACCATTCTGCGTTTGGCTGGGTATTACTAAAGAAGATTTTGCAGGCTGGTTTACCTTAATTCGTTTAATAATTATTTTCCCTATTTATCAGGTTTTACTGGTTGCAATTGGAACCGTTTTTGGGCAGTTTAAATTCTTCTGGAACTTTGAAAAGAAAATGCTCAAAAATATGGGATTAGGATTTTTATTTAAAAATGATATCTCTAAAAATTAAAATCATTTTTCATTTCTAATTTCCTGTTTTTTCATTTCCATTTCTATTTCATTTTTCATCCCCAATTGTATACAAGATACCTGCATCTCTACCCTTTTCTGCTTTTCTCTCAATTTGATTTCTAAAAATAAATAAGCAAAAAATTAAGATAAAAAATACACTTTACTAAAAAATAAATACAATTAAGTGTAAAAAACACATTTTTACAGGATAGTGCAGGATAGTTTTATTTTAAGTATTCCCAATATTTACATTACTCATAATCATAGAGTTATTTCTAAATCAACACGTAATATCTAACCAATATTACCATTTTCAGCCATTTAGAAAACAAATAATTTTATGACAAAGAGTAACCTAGATTTTACTTAACTAACCTAAAAACATTATGTCTAAAAGCTCTATGAAATTACGTTATGTAATGGCATTAGCCTGCCTTACAATGACATTTACTGCACTTTTTGCACAAAACCCTGTAGTAAAAATTGATTTTGACCAATCCGGCCGACCAAAAGCCGAAGTCAACGAACCTGATTACACCGCTTGGGTAATAGGATCAGGAAACACCAGCACTTATACTGAAAATGGAGTAACTTTTACGGTTACGAGAGTCGGAAATAACGGAGATGCCCTGGGAACCAACTGGTATAAAGCCGGAATACAGGCACCTTATTATGCCCGATTAGTCTGCGACGGACTCACAGTAAAAGGAAACACCGCTAATCTGGGTGCTCAAATTGAACTTAGAATATCAGGACTAGCTCCCGGACAGCACACTTTATTAGCTTTTTTTAATGCTGTAGATAGTCCAACAACCAACACCTTTAGCCCAATTGACATTTCTATAGACGGCAGCTTAGTAGTCGATAATTTAATTCCTAGTGTAAGAGCCACAAAAACAGCCGATGCTAAATCTACCTATTTGAAATTTCAGGCAAATACGGATACCGATGTAGTTTTCTTATTTGCTGCTGAAACTTCAGGAACTGAAAATGTAAAAAACTTTATTTTAAATGGTTTCGAATTAAATACTCCAAACATTTTTTATCAGGCAACAAATCCTTCGCCAAAACATAACGATGAGCATATTGAATTAACTTCAAAAAATCGGGTTTTAGGATGGACAGCTGCTGCAAATGCTTTATCGCACAATGTTTATTTTGGAACAGATCCTGCAGCTGTTGAGGCTGCCACAACATCATCACCGGAATATAAAGGAAATCAAAGTTTAGCCAATACCACTTTTCAGGTTAACGGACTTTATACCGGAGCAACTTATTATTGGAGAATTGACGAAGTTTTAGCTAACAATGCAGTAGAAAAAGGCAATTTATGGCGTTTTCGTCCTGCACAGCTTGCTTTTCCTGATGCAGAAGGTTACGGACGTTTTGCACGAGGCGGAAGAGGCGGAAAAGTCATTGCCGTAACCAATTTAAACGACAGCGGTCCGGGAAGTTTACGCGAAGCCGTAACCAATGACATTGGTCCAAGAACAATTGTATTTAATACTTCGGGAATTATTCAGCTTACTTCACGTTTGGTTTTAAGCCAGCCTTATGTAACGGTTGCCGGTCAGACTGCTCCGGGAAAAGGTATTTGTATAAAATCAGCTCCTTTTGGCGTGACCGGAAATGATGCAGTAGTTCAAAATATTCGTGTTCGTGTTGGCGGCGGTCCTACTTTTGACGGAATGGGTTTAACCGGAGCAGATCACAGTATAATAGATCACTGCTCAATAAGCTGGACAATCGACGAAGCTTTCAGTTCCCGTTCTGGCAAAAACATTACTTTGCAAAGAACCTTAATATCTGAAGCATTAAATGCCGCTGGTCATCAAAATTATCCTGCCGGAACAGAACATGGTTATGCCGCTACCATAGGAGGTGACATTGGAAGTTTTCATCATAATCTTTTAGCGCACTGCTACGGCCGTAACTGGAGTTTAGGAGGCGGACTTGACGGAAGCGGTGCTTATACTGGAAAAATGGACATTACAAACAATGTTGTTTATAATTGGGGAAGCAGAACAACTGACGGCGGTACTAAAGAAGTAAATTTTGTAAACAACTATTATAAACCTGGTGCCGGATCAAAAATATTTGTGGCGTTTAACCAGCAAAATGAAGGCGTAGGAACCGGAATGCAGCAATGTTATTTTAACGGGAATGTAATGCCCGGCTATTTTGATGAAAGCAGTCAGACTGCAGGAAGAAAAGCTTCCGGAATAACAGTTTCTTACGAAAATTTTGTAAACACACCGTTTTTTCCTTCTTATGTAACTACACAATCAGCTAAAAATGCCTATAAAATTGTTCTTTCAGATGTAGGATGTGTTCAGCCTGAATTTGACGAACACGATCAAAGAATAATCTCTGAAACCTTAAACGGAACATATTCAATAAGAGGAAGCGTAACTAACAAACCCGGATTTCCGGATAATGAAGCAGATGTTGGCGGTTATGAAGATTATCCGGTTGTAAATAGAAATGAAGATTGGGACACTGATCAGGACGGACTGCCAAATTGGTGGGAAAATATCATTGGCACCAATGTAAACTCTGCAACAGGTGATTTCTCAGATTCAAATGCCGATGCTGATCAGGACGGTTATACTAATCTTGACAATTATTTACAATGGATGTCCCTGCCTCATTACGAATCGACAGACGGAAATAAAATTGATATTAATATTCAAAAACTATCCAGAGGATTTACCAGCGGTGTTTCATACAGCATTTCAGATATAGTAAACGGAAATGCCGTATTAAATACAGATACTGTTGCATTTACTCCATCTGCCAAAGGATTAGCTTCTTTTAACTTTACAGTAATCGATTCTGAAGGCGGTACAATGACCAGAAAAGTAAATATCCTAAGCGGCTATTCTACCTTATCTGTAAAAGAAAATAATAAAGAAACTGCCGACAGTTTTAAAGTCTGGCCGGTGCCAACTAACGGGAATTTTTCTGTTTTGCTAGATAATGAAATTGAAAAAGCAGATCTTAAAATTTATGATGTTTTAGGAAAAGAAGTTCAAAAACGCAACATAAATGGAAAAACTACAGAAAATATTCATCTTCGAGAAAAAGGTGTTTATATCTTAAAAGTTTCCAATCCAAATAATAAAAAAGTACTACACGTTAAAAAAATTATAGTACAGTAAAACAAAAAGGCCTTTTCATTAATTGAAAAGGCCTTCTTTTATATTCAAACTCTAAAATGAGTCATTGTTTTCTCTTTGAAAAAAATAAGTATAAATCCATGTCAGGGTAAAAGAAGGAATTATATCCGTAAACGGAAGTATCTCCTCAAGAAAAGTCAAAACTCCGGCTACTTTCCCTACTCTGCCTCTATACATTTTGGCCATAATAATACCTGCAATAGGTGCCCAGATTACATCTGAAAATTCACCAAGAAGCGGAATCGAAAAAGAAATCATACCAATTCCGTCCAAAATTAACCCAATTATTAATTTTGACATTCTGTTATCTTCTACAACCTTTAAGTCCTGCATTTTAAGTCTTATTTGAGTTTATTCGAAATTAAAAATAATTCACGAAAACTGTTTTATTTCATTATTAAATTTAATTTCTAAATTCCCATACAATAAATGTACCCTTTTTTAAAATACAGATTTCTGATTTTAAATTTAAATTGAAACAAAGCCAAAGTTTTGGAATTTAAAATATTGCAATTTGATTATAATTATAATCTTCGTTTCTTTGTAAAAACAGTTTCACTAAATGATACACGCAAAAAACATACATAAATTCTACGACAAACTTGAGGTTTTAAAAGGAGTTGATTTACATATTAAAAAAGGCGAAATTGTTTCGATTGTCGGCGCTTCCGGAGCCGGAAAAACAACTTTACTGCAAATTTTAGGAACACTGGATAAACCTGAAAGAAACCCAGATTCATCTTTAACTATAAATGGAGAAAACATTTTAAAACTGCAGGATATTGAAAACGATAATTCAAAACAAGAAAAAACTTTTAAAATCATAACCTGGGCAGGTTCTCTTTATATCATTATCCTGGCTGTTTATTTATTGTTTTTTAAAACTAAAATTTTCGACGATACGTTACGCATAGTAGTAGTTACAGCTTTATTTTTACCTATAATTTCAATGCTTGTTTACTATAACAGATATTTTAAAAAGAAAAGCAAGCAAGACAAAATACTATCTGATTTTAGAAATTTAAATCTCGGATTCATTTTTCAGTTTCACCAGTTACTGCCTGAATTTACTGCCTTAGAAAACGTTTGTATTCCCGCTTTTATGGCCAATAAACCAAAAGCTGAAACCGAAAAAGAAGCAAAAAAAATCTTAGAATATTTAGGGTTGTCACACCGAATTAACCATAAACCCAACGAACTTTCGGGTGGAGAACAGCAGCGTGTTGCTGTTGCAAGAGCCTTAATTAACAAACCCGATGTTATTTTTGCCGATGAGCCGTCTGGAAATCTGGATACCCATTCTGCAGAAAATTTACATCAGTTGTTTTTTCAGCTTCGTGACGAATTCGGACAGACTTTTGTAATCGTAACCCACAATGAGGAATTAGCCAATATGGCTGATAGAAAATTAATCATGGTCGACGGCCAGATTAGCAATTAAGCATTCCCATCAAAATGAATCAAAAAGAACTCAAAGAATTTCTCGACGAGAAAGTCATACAATATAACAATCAGGATTTTATAGAAAGTGATCCTGTTCAGATTCCACATTTATTTTCTCAAAAAGAAGACATTGAAATTGCAGGTTTTCTTAGTGCTTCAATCGCTTGGGGAAACCGTAAAATGATCATCAAGAATTCACATAAAATGATGGAATTAATGGGCAATACGCCTTACGATTTCGTTATGTCACATTCTGAAGATAATTTAGCCGATTTAGAAACGTTTGTTCACCGTACTTTCAACGGAAAAGATTTTGGAGGATTTATAAAAGGCTTAAAGCATATTTACCAAAACCATAACGGACTTGAAGCTGTTTTTGCTAAAAATCAGGAAAAAGACAGTCTGCAGAAAAGTATCAGCGAATTCAAAAAAATATTTTTTGAAACAGATCATTTAGCCCGAACTCAAAAACACATTTCAGATCCCCTAAATAATTCGGCAGCAAAACGCATTAATATGTACCTGCGCTGGATGGTTCGCCAGGACACAAAAGGAGTCGATTTAGGAATCTGGAAAAGCATTTCACCAGCAGTTTTATCATGTCCGCTTGATGTACATTCCGGAAATGTAGCAAGAAAATTGGGCATTTTAGAACGAAAACAAAACGACGCAAAAGCTTTGGCAGAATTAGACAAAAAACTCCGCAAAATGGACGCTGCAGATCCTGTAAAGTATGATTTTGCTTTGTTTGGTTTAGGTGTTTTTGAAGGGTTTTAAAATTGAAAATCAAATAATTATCATTACAAATTATTAGATGATTCGAAAATTTTAGTGATCTAACCGTCATTTTAATGTACATTTGCACAAAATTTAATGCAAATGAGCACTTTCGAAAAATTCAATCTCCCAAAATCATTACAAAAAGCAGTTGACGAATTAGGGTTTGTTACGCCTACTCCTATTCAGGAAAAATCTTTTTCTGTAATCATGTCTGGACGCGATATGATGGGAATTGCACAAACCGGAACCGGTAAAACTTTTGCTTATTTACTGCCTCTTTTAAAACTATATAAGTTTACCCATACCAATACGCCAAAAATCGTAGTGCTTGTACCAACCCGCGAATTAGTAGTTCAGGTGGTTGAAGAAGTAGAAAAGCTGACCAAATACATGTCAGTTAAAACTTTAGGTATTTATGGCGGCGTAAACATCAATACACAAAAAAAAGCCGTTTACGAAGGTGTCGACATTTTGGTTGGAACACCAGGACGTACAATGGATTTAGCGCTTGATGCTGTCGTTCGTTTTGACGAAACTCAAAAATTAGTTATAGACGAGTTTGACGAAATGTTGAATTTAGGTTTCAGACCACAGCTGACTTCACTTTTTGCGATGATGAAAACCAAACGTCAAAACATTCTGTTCTCGGCAACGATGACAGATGAAGTTGATGATATCTTAAATGATTATTTTGATTTCCCGGAAGAAGTAACATTAGCACCATCTGGAACACCGCTTGAAAAAATTACACAGTTTACTTATAATGTTCCAAACTTCAATACAAAAGTAAATTTGCTGAAACATTTATTAGAAACCGACGAAAGCATGAATCGTATTTTGGTTTTCGTAAACAACAAAAAGATTTCGGATATGCTTTTCAATCGTATTGATGAGCTTTTTGAAGGTCAGTTTGGTGTTATCCACTCTAATAAATCTCAAAATTACCGTTTGAGCACAATGGCTGAATTTCAGGAAGGAAACCTTCGCGGTTTAATTACAACCGACGTTATGGCGAGAGGTTTGGATATTTCGAATATCACTCACGTAATTAACTTCGAACTTCCGGAAGAACCAGAATTGTATATGCACAGAATTGGTCGTACAGGTCGTGCAGATGCAACTGGAACAGCTATTAGTTTTGTTACACCAAGAGAAGAAGAATTCAAAATTGAAACTGAACTTTTAATGGATCAGGAACTTAAAATTTCTGATTTTCCTGAAGAAGTAGAAATTTCTGAAAAATTGATTGAAGCTGAAAAAGATAAACTGCCAAGAAAGTTTTTATTGAAAAAACCAAAACTTGAAGGTGACGGTGCTTTTCACGAAAAATCTAAGAAGAATCAAAAAATTAATCTGGGCGGTCCTTCAAAAACCAAAAAGAAAACACACGGATCAGTTAATAGAAATATGCTGAAAACGAGAAATGAGAAGAAGAAAAAAAATAATAAGTAACTTTTTTTAGTTACAAAGTGACAAAGGAACAAAGTGACAAAGTAATAAAAAAGGCTCAAAAGTACAGTTATAAACCTCTGTACCTTTGAGCCTTTGTTACTTTGAACCTTTAAAAAAACTATATTTTCGTAAAAACCAATCCAACAGGCGAACACAATTGAATTCTTTTTCCTGTGTCTGTAAGTTTTCCTGTTGCAATATCTCTTTTAAAAATTACAATATCATTTGTGTATTGATGTCCCACTAAAAGATAATTTCCAGTTGGATCAATAGCAAAATCTCTTGGGCCTTTTCCTAAAGTACTCTGCTGTTCTACCTGTTCAATACTTCCGTTTTTAAGAATTTTATAAACTGTAATCGAATTTGCATCTACACGATCAGAAACATATAAAAAGTTTCCGTCAGGAGAAATTTTTATCGCTGCTGCTCCCGTTCCTCCTTTAAAATCTTTTGGAAGAATACTTGTTTCTGCAATTTGTTTTAAACTTCCGGTTTTATCATAACTAAAAGAAGTAAGTGTTCCATCTAATTCCTGAACCAGATAAACAAATTTCCCGTCTTTACTAAAAGTCAAATGTCTTGGACCGCTTCCAGGTTTTACATCAACACTGCTTTTTAAAGTCAGAATTTCATTTTTAGAAGCTGGATTATATTTATAAATAAAAATTTTATCCAATCCTAAATCATTTACCAAAACAAACTTTTTATCCGGAGAAAAAGTAACCATGTGTACGTGTGCTTTTTCCTGACGCGCAGCATTTGGACCTTTTCCTTCATGCTGAATCAGCTGCTGTACCTCTGAAATACTTCCGTCTGCATTCTTTTTATAAACAACAATACTTCCGCCCGAATAATTGGCTGCAATTACATTTTTATCGTCATTAATTAAATGACACGGATCTGCTCCTAAAGCATCATTTTTATTTAATAAACTAATTTTTCCCGAAGCAGAATCATAACTAAAGGCACTTACAGTACTATGGCTTCCGTTTTCGTTTACAGCATAAATAAATTTATTATCTGCTGATACTGATAAATAACTTGGACTTACCACATTCTCTGAAGATTTCTTCAATTTAAAATCACCAGATGAAGCATCAAATTCGTAAACGTAAATTCCGTTACTCTGGCATGTGTTGGTATAGGTTCCAACCAATAGGTTAAATTTATTCTGCGCTTTTGCCGTTGTGAAAGCTAAAGCAGAAAATAATACAAGATATATTTTTTTCATAGTTTGTTTTTTTGAATAGCTAAAATACACATTAAAATCTTTTAGAAATAGTTTCTTTGTTACAAAGAAATTACAAAAGTTACATTTCTGCACTTTTTTTCAACGTACAAGTTATATAAACCTATTTTAATTTCATTCTAAACTTTCCTTGCTCTCTTATATAAACTTATATGGTTTAAATAATTTTTAATTTGTATTTTTGACCTGCATCTTCGCGAAAAATAAAACGTAGCGAAGTAAATCGAAGCTAGAATGCACTTTAAACACCCCGAAATTCTATACTTTCTGTTTTTATTGATTGTTCCAATTTTGGTTCATTTATTTCAATTACGACGTTTTAAAACTTCTTATTTTACCAATGTTCTTTTCTTAAAAGAACTTGCAATACAAACCCGTAAAAGTTCTAAAATCAAAAAACGTTTATTGCTTGCCACTCGTATTTTACTGCTTACCTGTGCCATAATCGCTTTTGCGCAGCCATTTTTTGAGGCGAAAGACAGCAAAAATGCATCAAACGAAATGTACATTATTTTAGACAATTCGTTTAGTATGCAGGCAAAAGGCAAAAAAGGAGAATTATTAAAACGTGCCGTTCAGGAATTACTCGAAAACACGCCCGAAACTGCTCAGTTTTCATTACTTACAAATACCGAAAACTACTGGAATACAGATATTAAATCAGTAAAAAGTTCTTTACAGAATTTAAAATACAGTGCCGCGCCATTTGAACTTTCGTCGATTATGGCAAAAGTAAAAGCGCACAAATCTGCATATAATAAAGATATTGTAATTATTTCGGATGCAGTTGGCTTAACTGATATTAAAAATATTGATACTGGAAAAAAACCTTATTTTATAATTCCCGAAGCAGAGCAAAAAAACAATGTATCTATTGACAGCGTTTACATTAATCAGACTTTAGAGAATTTCTACGAAATTGGTGTTGATTTATCAGGCTACGGAGAAGATTTCAAACCCATTTCTACAGCATTATACAATCAAAACAAACTGATTGCCAAAACAATCATCAATTTTGATACAAAGAAAAAGAAAATCAGCTTCACGATTCCAAAAGAAGCTTTTCATGGTTATGTTTCAATAGAAGACAATGGTTTGACTTACGATAATAAATTGTTTTTCAGCATTTCTAAAAACAAAAAAACAAACGTAATCAGCATTGGCGAACCCGAAAAAAGTAATTTCTTATCAAGAATTTATACTTCTGCCGAATTCAATTACAACAATTACTCTATCAGTTCTCTGGATTACAATAGTTTAGAGAAACAAAATACGATAATCTTAAACGAATTAGCTGAAATTCCGCAGGCTTTGCAGACCACTTTAAAAGCATTTGTTTCAAAAGGCGGTAATTTAGTTGTAATTCCTTCTGAAAAAACTTCAGTTTCAAATCTAAATTCGTTTTTAGGAAATTTTGGAAAAGTTCAGTTTAACAATCTAAAAACAGAAAGTAAACTCATTACCAAAATTAATTTTGATCATCCGTTATTTTCTGGTGTTTTCGAAAATAAAATCACAAATTTTCAATATCCAAAAACAAATAGTTCATTTGATATTTCAAGCCCATATCCGGCTGTTTTATCTTATGAAGATCAAAGTGCATTTGTAACGGCAGTTCAAAATCCTACAGCTGGAATTACAGTTTTTTCGGCTCCTATAAATGCCTCTAATTCAAATTTTCAGCAATCACCTCTAATTGTACCGTTGTTTTACAAAATAGCGCAGCACAATCAAAAAACTGGTATAAATGCCTTAACAATTGGCAGCAACCAGCCTTATTTCGTTGATGTTTTATTGACAAAAGATGCTATTTTGGAAGTAAAAGGAACTGAAGATTCGTTTATTCCGATTCAGCAGATTTTGAATAATAAAGTCAAATTAACATTTAATGATTTTCCTGAAACAGCTGGAAATTACAGCATTTTTGATAAAAAAGAATGGGTTGAAAATTTGAGTTTTAATTATAAAAGAACCGAAAGTGATTTGAGTAAGGTAAACACAAATGTAGTTTCTGATTTTAAAACTGCGGATACGATTTCGACCATTTTTAACACCTTACAAACTGAGCGTACCGACAGTCAAATTTGGAAATGGTTTGTTATCTTTGCACTGTTATTTTTAGCATTAGAAATGGCAATTATAAAATTTGTAAAATAATTTTTTCACCATTAAAGAACATTAAGAATATTAAGCTTTCTCTTTATTAACTTAATTCTTCATGGTTCAAAAAAATTAAGCACTAATGTTTTAAAAATAATTTTACTTTTTACAGAAATCATTTTACGACAAAAAAATATCTACATATGAAAATAATCATCAAAAGCGCCAAAATTATCGACTCAAAAAGTCCGTTTCACAACCAGACCGTTGATCTTTTAATTGCAGATGGTTTAATAGAAAAAATAGGAGTTTCTCTTCCCGATGATGGTGCCGAAATAGTTCGATTTGATGATCTGTATGTTTCTCAGGGATGGTTTGACAGCAGTGTTTCTCTTGGAGAACCTGGTTACGAAGACAGAGAAACCATTGCAAACGGACTTAACGTTGCTGCAAAAAGCGGTTTTACAGCAATTGGTTTACAGCCAAACTCCTTACCTGTTATCGACAACCAGTCGCAGGTAAGTTTTGTAAAAAACAAAGCAAATGGTTTTGCGACAGAAATTTTCCCAATTGGAGCTTTAACCAAAGCAAGTGAAGGAAAAGATATGGCAGAACTTTTTGATATGAAAAACGCCGGCGCAATCGCTTTTGGAGATTATAACAAAAGTATCGACAACGCTAATATCCTAAAGATCGCTTTGCAGTATGTACAAGATTTTGACGGATTGGTAATTGCATATTCGCAAGACCCGAATATTAAAGGAAACGGCGTTGCAAACGAAGGAATCGTTTCTACAAGATTAGGTTTAAAAGGAATTCCAAATCTAGCCGAAGAACTGCAAATTTCAAGAAACTTATTTTTATTGGAATATACAGGCGGAAAACTTCACATTCCAACTATTTCAACAGCAAAATCAGTAGAATTAATTAGAGAAGCTAAAGCTAAAGGCTTAAATGTAACAGCAAGCGCATCTGTACACCATTTGGTTTTAACCGATGAGAAACTAGACGGTTTTGATACTCGTTTTAAAGTTACGCCGCCATTAAGAACTGAGGTTGACAGACAGGCTTTACTAAACGGAATCGCCGATGGAACTATTGACATGATTACTTCTGACCACAACCCAATTGATATTGAATTCAAAAAAATGGAATTTGATACGGCCAAAAACGGAACAATTGGCTTAGAAAGTGCTTTTGGAGCATTATTAACCGTTTTACCAGTTGAAACTATAGTTGCAAAACTAACTGCAGCAAGAACGGTTTTTGGTCTTGAAAATCATACTATTCAGGAAGGAGCAAAAGCAAATATCACTTTATTTACAACCGAAGGTAAGTCAACTTTTACGAAAGAAAACATTCTTTCAAAATCTAAAAATTCTGCTTTTTTAGGAACTGAACTTAAAGGTTCTGTGTACGGAATTTTAAATCAAAATCAACTTGTTACAAAATAATACAATGAACAATACAATCGAAGAGGGAAAATCAATCGCAATTACCAGTTATATTTTAATTATTGGTGTTTTGATTGCAATGTCTATGAATTCTGAAAATAAAAACAGTTTTGCGTCTTTTCACATTCGCCAGGCTTTAGGTTTATCACTAACTTTTATTTCTTTTGGAGCGATCATCAGCAATTTTGACAGCTTTTATATCACTTTCCCAATGTGGATCTGTATTTCGATTCTTTGGACATATGGGATTTTCAGCGCTATTCAAGGCCAGATGAGACCAATTCCTTTAGTTGGAAATGTATTTCAAAAATGGTTTAAATCTATTGGGTAAATATTCGGAATTTTGAACTTCCCAAAAAGAAATCTGTTCAAATCAGCGTTTTCGCTTTTAGCGAATCTGTTTTATCAGCGTATAAATTTAGAACACAGATAACACGGATTTGCAAGCAAAAACACGGATTTCAACGGATTTACCTAATAACATCATCAACAAAGTTTGTTAAAGTTAACAACTAAAAATTGAGACTGCGACTGAAAATCAACAATTCACAATTTACAATTCACAATTAAAAATATGAGTCTATCTTTAGAATACAAAATAAGAGAACCAAAAGTAATTTTAGATAAAAATCCGTTGTTGCTTTTATTACACGGATACGGAAGCAATGAGGCTGATTTATTCTCATTTGCATCTGAACTTCCTGATAATTACTATATAATTTCGGCAAGAGCACCTTATGATTTACAATATGGAGCTTATGCCTGGTACGCGATTAATTTTGATGCAGATCAGAATAAATTTTCAGACAATGAACAAGCCAGAACTTCAAGAGATGTAATTGCAGGTTTTATTGATGAATTAGTGGCAAATTACCCTATTGATGCCAATAATGTGACTTTGATTGGTTTCAGCCAGGGATCAATTTTAAGCTATGCGGCAGCACTTTCTTATCCTGAAAAAATTCAGAGAGTTGTAGCAATGAGCGGTTATTTTAATGATGAAATTATAAAAGAAGGTTTTGAAAATAATGATTTCAAAAACCTAAAATTTTTCGCTTCACACGGAACTGTAGATCAGGTTATTCCAATTGAATGGGCTAGAAAAACCCCGGCAATTCTAGAAAAATTAAATATTCCGGTTATGTATAAAGAATATCCTGTTGGTCACGGCGTTGCACCGCAGAATTTCTTTGATTTTAAAAATTGGTTAACACTATAGTTCATTGAAGGAAATATCTTTCATTTTAATTTAATTTTTCATTTTTAAGTTTTAACTTTGAAGCCAAAAAGTTGACTCATTTGTATTGAGTTTACAATAAATTTAAATGGCTATGAGCAAATTTCCTGAAATATTAACTGATGAAAAAATCAAAGAAAATAAACCTGATTTTAGAAAAGCTTTATTTTTTTTAGATAAGAATTTGATTGATAAAAACAATATTAGTCATCTAATAAGAATTTATTCTACTACAAAACATCTTGATATAAGAAATAAAATATTAAAATTATTATATGACTGCGATTTTCCAGAATTAAAAGATTTCTTTAATAATGCTTATAAAAAAGAAAAATATCTGGACATGAAGATATACGCTCTTCGCGGGCTTGCAAAATTTATATCTGAAAAAGAGATAGAAAAGCTTCTGATAAAATTTAATGAAATATTAAAAAAAATACAGGTAACTACGCCTTATAATTATCAGGAATATGAGCTATTAAGAGGAAAAAATGCTTTACCATACCTCGCTGATAAATATAAATACAATTGTTTCAAAGTAACTCTAGATCAGGTAAATGAACAATATGAAGTAATGCCGGAAGTGTTTAAAGGAATTTTTACAATAGATGAAAATGGAGAATTTATACAATTGAAACAACCTGAGGAAACTTCAAAATCATTGACTGCCTTTTTTGATAATAAATAAAAGACTTTAGTCAAATTAAAAAAAGTAAATATGTCAGATTGGTTTAGAAAAAAAAACATGGGCGAAAGATGATGAAGAACATTTCTTTACTAAACTTGCACGTGCAAGAAAAGATGGACGTGCGCAATATCTAAAAATTCAGGCTATTGAATTATTGTACACTAAAGACAATAAACTTTTAAAAATTGCAAAAGAATTACTTCAAAAAGTTCTTGATGACTATCCTGACAATAATTTGGAGAAAAGTTCTGTTTATAAAACTTTTGGAGATATTTTTTTACTTGAAAAAAATTTAGAAAAAGCAATCGAATATTATAGAAAAGCAATTGATTTTGAAAAGGTTTACCCAAACGTAAAAACAAATTCCGATATAATTTATTCTGAGTTAATTATCAAAAATAAATTAACTAATGAATATTTAAATGTAGAAAAGATATTAGAAGAGAAAATATCTGGTTTATTATTTCCTATTGATAAGTATAAAGTTTTTTCGATGCTGGCAATTCTAAATTATTATAATTCCAACATTCAAACTGCAAAAGGATATGCTCTGTTAGCAAATGAAAATGCACAGGCTGAAACTTCTGGATTGCGTTATCATAAACACTTAGGAATCGTTTCTGAAAGAGATGACTTTTTTGATCGAATAATAAATAAATTATAGCAAAAAAAGTCGCAGTTTTCAGCCCAACAACTGAGACTAAAAACTGCGACTGTAAACTTTATTTCCCAGTATAAAGAATTTTCCCTGATTTCTTCAAAACATATCCTTTCCACGGAATTAACTGCCAATCGCCATTAATCCACGAATCTCCTTCTGATTTTCTTTCTAAAATGATTGATTCTTTTTGAGTATCTAAGAAAAGTTCGGCTTTATTTCCTTCGAAGATTACGTAAGAAACTGTAGTATAGGTTTTACCATCATCGTAATGCGACAGTTTTGTTCCTTCAAAAACTCTAACACATTCTTTTTTAAGCGTTGACCAGGTATAGCCGGCTGAACCTTTACATCCGTGTTCATCAGAATCTCCTCCAACTAATTTCTTTTCCTGCGGTTCTTTTACAACAGTATTTTCCTGAGAAACTTTTTTAGCACAAGAAAATCCCGCAATTGCAATAATCGTTAACAAAAACATCTTTTTCATAATCCTATCTATTTTATTGGGTCAAAAAAAAATAGGATTAAAAAATCCTATTTTTGATATAACCAAGTTTGATTTACTTCAAAGGTAATGTTATCATCATTATCAACAAAATATTTTAACAAGACTTCTCCCCATAATTCTCCGTTACTGTAATCTGCAATGATCCAACGGTGGTTTAAAAGTTTCACTTTGTTAATGATAAATTTATTTGGTCCAATTTGGTCTTGTCCTGTATATGGATTCCCTTTTGGATTTGCATTAAAATCTAATAATTTCTCTGTTACAACCGGAATCAGTTTTTCAAATAAAATTACTTTTCCTCCAGATGCACTGTTATCAAAATAGTTTTGTGCATTTTCGTTATGTTCCAAAGAAAAATAATCTGCTTCGGCTAATTTAGCTGAAACCAAATTTATGCTGTCTCTTAGCTTTTTAGTTGTTTTCTCATATCTTTCTTCACCAAATTTAACTTCGCGGCTATAAAACATGTATGTAAAAACATTCATTAATATCGCAAGGATAAAAAGGTAAAGCATTAAGGATTTTTTCATTTTTGTGGTATAATTAAATTGTAATTTCTAAATTATCGTAAGCCAGAAAAACATTTTCCGGAAGTTGTTTCTGCACTTCTTCATGAAAACCTAATACGTGGCTGATATGTGTTAAATACGCTTTTTCTGGTTTTACCAAATTAATAAAATCCAGTGCTTCCTGAAGGTTAAAGTGAGTGTCATGAGGTTCTACACGCAAGGCATTTACCACTAAAACTTTTAAACCTTTTAGTTTATCTATTTCAGCTTGTTCAATCGTTTTTACATCAGTTAAATACGCAAAATCCTGAATGCGGTATCCAAAAACCTGTAAATCACCATGCATCGCGTTTATTGGGATCGCTGTTTTATCTCCAACGGCAAAAGGTTCATTGTTTTTTACTTCAATAGTTTTTACGCTCGGTGCTCCGGGATATTTATTTACGGTTTCAAAAACATAATCAAAACGACGTCTTAAATTATCGAGAACGCGTTTATGTCCGTAAATTGGAATTTCTCCCTGACGGAAATTAAACGGACGTATATCATCTAAACCAGCCGTATGATCAGAATGTTCGTGAGTAAACAAAATAGCATCGAGTTTACGGCATCCGCATGAAAGCATTTGCTGCCTGAAATCGGGACCGCAATCGATTACATACGAATGCTCCTCCCATGTAATCCAGATGGATACACGGAGTCTTTTGTCCTTAGCATCAGTGCTTTTACAAACAGGATGATCGATTCCGATGATAGGAATGCCTTGAGAAGTACCAGTACCTAAAAAATAGACCTTCAATTGAACTTATTTTTTTTACAAAAATAGGATTATTTCCTTTCATTAAAAGCCTAATTTACTAACTTTGTAACAAATCTATTTAAAATAAAATGGGTACAGAAATAAAACTCAAAGGTGACAAAGTCATCGAACAGATTCCTTCTATAAAAGACAAAGCATTACGCATTAATTTAAACGAGAATATTTACGGAACATTTGCTGAAATTGGAGCTGGACAAGAGACAGTTAGACATTTTTTCAGATCCGGAGGTTCATCAGGAACTATTGCAAAAGCGATGTCTGCCTATGACAAAGATTTTAGCGACGCCGTTTATGGTGCTGAAAACGACGGAAGATATGTTACTGAAGAGCGTTTAAAAAAAATGCTTACCCATGAAGGACAGATCATTGAAGAGCGTTTAAGCCGCGAAAAACATCCAACCAAACTTTTTTTCAGTTACGCCAATACGGTTGCTACAATAGATTTTGCTAAACAATTTAAAGGTCACGGATGGGTTGGAATTCGATACCAAATTGAACCAGACGAAGCTTACAACGAAATTATTCTTCATATTCGTTTTAAAGAGACTGATGCAAGACTACAACAAGAAACACTTGGAATTTTAGGTGTAAACTTAATTTACGGTGCTTTTTACAAATACAACGATCCAAAACGATTACTTCGTTACTTATACGATCACTTAGACAAAGATCAGTTAGAAATTGACACTATTAACTTCTCCGGACCTCGTTTTGCTGATGTTGATAATCGTTTGATGAGTTTACAACTGGTTAAAAACGGAATGACTGACGCGGTGATGTTTAACCCTGAGGGAAAAAATATTCTGCCTGCTGCTATTCTTTACAAAAAGAACCTTTTAGCTTTAAGAGGAAGTTTCCGCCCGGTTACGAAAGTAAACATGGACATGTATGAGAAATCATTAGAGATGTTCCTTAAAGAAAATAAAGTAGAAAAAAATAACACTCTTGTTGTTTTTGAAATCACGCTTTCAAATTTACGTTCTGATGGTGAGATTGACGAACGTGATTTTATGGATAGAGCCGAACTGCTTTGTTCATTAGGACAAACAGTTATGATCTCGAATTTCCAGGAGTATTATAAAGTAGTAGAATATTTCGCTAATTATACTAAAGCCCGTATGGGTCTGGCAATGGGTGTAAACAACCTTGTTGATATTTTTGACGAGAAATACTATCGTCATTTGAGCGGAGGAATTCTTGAAGCGTTTGGAAAATTATTCTATCGTGATATGAAAGTATTCTTATATCCAATGTTAGATGAAGATGGTGTATTGATGAATTCAAACAACTTAAAAGTACATCCAAGAATGAAAGAACTTTACAAGTTCTTTAAGTTTAACGGAAAAGTTGTTGATATTGAAGATTACGATCCGGATAATTTATCAGTATTCTCTCGTGAAGTTCTAAAAATGATCAATCAGGGTAAAAAAGGCTGGGAACCTATGCTTCCAACCGGTATTTCAGAGATTATAAAAGAACATCATCTTTTTGGATATCATCCTCAGAAAGAATTAGAACAAAATACGTAATAAAAAAAGTCCCTTTATTGGGACTTTTTTTTTGTTTCAAGTTTCAAGTTATTGTTGGAGCGGGTATTTTTTTACCGCAAAGCACGCTAAGTTTTTTTATGGGCCAAACTTAATAAATGCGCAAAGTTCGCAAAGCTTTATACAGATTTAGCTTTGCGAACTTTGCGGGTTTCAGCTCAAGCTCAAGCAAAAAAACTTAGCGTGCTTTGCGGTAAAACTAAGCGTTAAGTAAAACAACTTGAAACATGAAACTTGAAACAAAAAAACTCTATTTCAAAATCTGCGAAGCGTGTTCTTTTGTTTTTACTTTTTCAATTACTTCTTCGATGATTCCTTTTTCATCGATTACAAAAGTAGTTCTGTGAATTCCGTCGTATTCTTTTCCCATAAACTTCTTTGGTCCCCAAACTCCAAAAGCATTAATAACAGCTTTATCTTCATCTGCAATTAATGGAAAAGGAAATTCATATTTGTCTTTAAATTTTGACTGTGCTTTCTGGCTGTCTGCACTTACTCCCAAAAGTTCGTAATTATTTGCTTTAAAGCGCTCAAAGTTATCTCTCAAATCGCAGGCTTCGGCTGTACATCCGGGTGTGCTTGCTTTTGGATAAAAAAATACTACAAGTTTTTTTCCAGCATAATCTGCTAGTTTATGTGTTTTTCCGTCTTGATCTGTTCCTGAAAAGTTTGGTGCTTTATCTCCGGCTTTTAATGTTGTCATATTTTTATTTTAGGTTTTAGATTGTTGATTTTAGGTTTTATTAACTTTCGATTTCAAATTTATGTAATACTAGTTTTGTTTTGTCATCAGGTTCAAACAAAGACGTAAATATTTTATAACATCCCTTTTTAATATTTATTTCCAAATATTGTTTTATTTTCTTATCGAACGAATTAACTGAATCAAACAAAAATTGTTTATCCGAAAAAAAATCAATTATAAATTCAAAATGCCAATTTTCAATCAAATCCAATTCAATATTCAATAAAAAATAATTAACCGAAGCTTTATCTTCTCCATAAATCCATCTTGCTAAAACAGGTTTTTCAGACACAAAAAAGAATGATGTTGATAAAGGTTCATCTGCAATTACTAATACATCTTCATTTTGAACTTTAACAAGTCCTAAATAATTATTAATCATACAAGCCTTTCCGTAATCAGTTTCATTTGGATCTAAAAAATCTTCTACATCTTCTTTAATTTTTGCTAAATATGCGCTTCGTTTTAATATTCCACTCCAAAATTCTGCTGATTTATCAGAAATAAGAACAAGAGGACCTCCTGATGAATCTACCCATTGTAAATTACCCATATTTTATATTATTACTAAACTGCTCAAGTAAAATTTATATTACTTTTACGACTTTAAAATTACGGAAATGAATAAAGAAGCCCGCGTACAATTTGTTATAAATACCTTAAAAGAACTCTACCCTACTATACCTGTTCCGCTTGACCATAAAGATCCATATACTTTATTAATTGCCGTATTGCTTTCTGCTCAATGCACAGATGTACGTGTGAACCAGATTACACCTCTTTTGTTTGCAAAAGCAGATAACCCGTATGACATGGTGAAGATGTCGATTGAAGAAATTAAGGAAATTATTCGTCCGTGTGGTTTATCGCCAATGAAATCAAAAGGAATTCATGGTTTATCTGAAATATTAATTGAAAAACATAATGGAGAAGTACCGCAGAGTTTTGAAGCGCTTGAAGAATTACCAGCTGTAGGACACAAAACAGCAAGTGTTGTAATGTCTCAGGCTTTTGGCGTTCCGGCATTTCCTGTAGATACACATA
This sequence comes from Flavobacterium johnsoniae UW101, assembly GCF_000016645.1. Lineage (NCBI taxonomy): Bacteria > Pseudomonadati > Bacteroidota > Flavobacteriia > Flavobacteriales > Flavobacteriaceae > Flavobacterium > Flavobacterium johnsoniae. The sequence goes on along the minus strand of NC_009441.1, from coordinate 2,924,025 downwards.
TTCATAGATTGATGCACAGATGGAATTTGTCGAACGGAAAAAGTGTAGCTCAGACTGAAAAAGATGCTAAACGATTATTCCCAAGAGATTTATGGAACGATTTGCATTTACAGATCATTTGGTATGGCCGAGAATATTCTCCTGCCCGTGGATGGAGTCTTGAAAAAGATATTATTACCAGAACTGTCGGCAAAAAATCAATATTAGAAGAAGCTGCTAAAAAGAAAGTCTAGCAGCTTCTGTTTTTTTTACATCCCGTTTTTTAACGCATTGTATTCATTTGTCATATCAAGTGATCGATATACGCCTAAAAGTGTTTTTGTAGCTTCTTCATTTTTAGGTTCAATTGTCAATGCTTTTTTAAGATAAGGAATGGCACTTTTTACAATTTCATCTTTTTGTGCACTTAGTTTGTCATACTCTTTCATTTCTTTTGGACTATTACCCAATTGATTCATCTGATCCAGTATTTCTTTTTTTAACTGCATTTTTACATAAGCAAGGTTAATACAGCAATCCAGGCAATTTGGATTTAACTGAAGATCGCTTTCGTAATATTTTGCTGCATTGACATAATCATTTCTTTCTAAGTAGCAATATCCTAATGATATAAGAATATCTTCTTTTTTAGACGGAGGCAGAAAATCTCTGGGTTTTTCATAAAGTCCGGCCTGAATATTTGATTCTCGCGCACTTCTTGAAATAAAAGCTTCTTCTGTTTTTGTTTTTTTATTCATAGCATAATAAACCATCCCTTTACCGGTATAATTTATCTTTCTAAGCTCTTCATAATACTTAATTGCAGAAACATAATCTTTTCCGTTTAATGAAGATCCTGCCGCATTGAAAAGGTTCAAAGTATCTTTTTTATCTATGAGATAAACTTCATAACTTTTAGCTGCGCTTTCTTTAAACTTTCCTGCTTTGTAATCACTAAATGCTCCGTCTACTAATGTAGATTTCATACCTTTTAAAGCTAAATTGGCTTTGAAAGCATATTTGTAATTACGGGAATCATTTTCATACAGAAGAACATCCTGATAAGCGCTGGAAGCCTGAGCAAAATTATTTATTGCATCTATATTTTTTGCTGCTAAATCTTTGCAGATGTTTCCTTTTAAATAAAAGAAATCCGACTTATCTGAATCTGATGCATTTATGATCAAATATTCTGTTTTTTTTAAAACTGCTAATGCCTCTTCGTTTTTTCCTTTATCATATAAAGACTGGGCTTCTTTTATCTGGTCTTTTTGAGCAAATGCTCCTACTGTTACCAATAGAAATATTGATAACACAATAAGGTTATTTTTCATTTCTTGTAAAGTTTTGTTATTAAATAGACTGGGGTTTTAAAAGATTTTACGTTTTATAAAATCCTGCTCTTAATAAGTATTAAGGTCTAAACAAAACTAAAATGAAGCTGAGTAGTTTTTCGCCATACAATTACTGGTATTAAATTAAACATTTATTACTGGTTGGTTAGTTGGTTTATATTAAAAGTAAACATTACTCATTTTTACTGAAATAAAAATTACTTTTTAACTAAAATAAAATTAATAATCGAAAAAACTAACAAATAAGAGTAAAAATTAAAAACTTTAACAAATAACAATAAAAAACCACCAAAAACCTTACATTATTTAAATTTCACCAAGTTTATTGCATAAAAAAACTCACTATCTGTATCTGCATACAAATAGTGAGCTTTTAACCAAAACGACCATTTGGTTTTTCTTTCGAAATAAACATCCGACCAAAGCAGCGGGCTGTTTAATTAGCTATGATTTCAAAACTTTTATCTTCGATTTTCACAACTTTTAAAGCTTGTGAATAACTTAATAAAAAAGAAACTACTTCTTTTTTAGGTTTTAAATCTTTAGAAGCTAATGCTTTTTTTGAGTAAATTTTCGCCATACTATGTTAGTGTTTTATTATAGTATAACGGGCTAATTTTCAAAATAGTATTAGTTGGTCAAAATAATTTGATGTTTGTCGATAATTTTTCTCAAATTCATCAACGCATAACGCATTCTTCCTAATGCTGTATTGATACTTACGTCTGTTAATTCTGATATTTCTTTAAAGCTCATGTCCTGATACATTCTCATTACCAAAACTTCTTTTTGGTCTTCAGGAAGTTCTTCAATTAGTCTTTTTAAGTCCACCTCAACCTGATCGACAATCATTCTGCTTTCGATGTTTAGCGAATCATCAGACATAATTGAGAATATTGAAAACTCTTCGGTTTCTCTGTACATTGGCATCTTTTTGGTTTTGCGAAAGTGATCCACAATTAAATTGTGTGAAATACGCATGACCCACGGAAGAAATTTCCCTTCTTCGTTATAAGAATTGCTTTTTAATGTTTTTATCACTTTAATAAAAGTGTCTTGGAAAATATCATTTGAAATGTCTCTATCAGCAATCTTAGAATATATAAAACCATATATCTTAGATTCGTGCCTTTTAATTAATGTTGCAAGAGCAGCTTCACTGCCTTCAACATAATTTTTTACTAATAGAGCGTCTGGAGTATGCAGATCAGCCATAATACTACTTTTTTAGTTTTAATAATTTGGAGTAATTCTAAAAAGTAATTTTATTTTATAGGCGGATCTCTTTTTTGAGTTATGTTAATATTGTGACCAAATTTAACAAATATTTATTTTAAAAAGCAAACAAAAACAATAATAATTAACAATAAATCGTTAAGTTTTTTACTGCAAAGTTTTATTTCATTAAAAATAGTTAAAAAAATGGATTTAAAAAAACTATTTGCAATATTTAAAAAACAGATGTAAATAACTTACAATTAATCACTTAAACTACTTACACCTGCTTTATTACTGAAATTTTAAGGTATTATTTTTTATTGGTAAACTCGTACATAATCTACGTAATATTTTTGCGGTAACACAGAATCATCTACTTCCGGACCTCCAAAATTGCCTCCAATTGCCAAATTTACAATGATATAAAATGGTTTATCAAAAGGCCATGTATCTTCATTTTTTACTTCTGGATTGAAGGTGTAAACTAAAGTTGTATCAACAAAAAAATCAATTTTGTCCTTGTTCCACTCAATGGCATATACATGATAACCTTCTTCAATATTTGGAAATTCTGTACGTTTTGTATTGATTGTATTTCCGTGGCTGTCTTGCGTATGCAGGGTTGTATAAACCATATGAGGATCTCTGCCTATATATTCTAAGATATCAATTTCACCTGTTTTTGGCCATTTTACCTCATCAATATTAGCTCCAAGCATCCAAAATGCCGGCCATAAACCGTGTCCGATTGGCAGTTTTGCCCTTGCTTCAATTCTGCCGTATTTAAACTCCTTTTTGCCTTTTGTAGTAATTTTGGTCGAAGTATATATATTTCCTTCTTTCCTGGCTTCAATAATTAAATTTCCATCTTTTATTTCGTGATTTGTTTTGGTATAAATCTGTCTTTCATTATTTCCGTAACCACATAAATCTGGACAGCCGTCGCCAAGTTCAAAATTCCAGTCTTTTTCGTTTATATTTTTTTTACTGAAATTTTCTTCCCAGACTAATTTTCTTTTTGTTTCCTGTGCATACGAAAAACTACAGATTAACAGCAGTAAAACTATTTTATTCATATTCTTTTTTTAATTAAGAAGGCCAGCCGAAACTGACCTTCTCAGAATTACTAATTAATTAACTCAACTTATTGATATACTCTAACATAATCAACCTCCATAGAAGATTGTGAAAAAGCACCATCAATAGCTCCTCCTAAATTACCTCCCATTGCAACATTTAAAATCAAGAAAAAGCTGCTGTTAAAAGGTAATGATGCAGTATTTGCCAGTGTATGAATCAGTGTATCATCAACATAAATTGAGATAGATTCCGGACTCCAGATTGTTTTATAAACATGAAACTCTGTAGATACATTTGGAATTGTTTTCGATGCTGTATCTGCGTTTCCGCCAAAACGTGCCGGATAATGAAATGTACCGTGAATCACGTTCTGATTGTTTCCTACGTGTTCCATAATATCAATTTCTCCGCAGGCAGGCCATGGTTTTGTTGCATAATTCTGCCCAAGCATCCAGATAGCCGGCCAGGTTCCGCCGCCAGAAGGAAGTTTTGCTCTAACCTCAACTTTACCATATGTAAAAGAATATTTTCCATCTGATTTAAGTCTTGCCGAAGAATAATCTGCTCCGCCGGAAGCTTCTTTTTTAGCTGTAATAATTAAGCTTCCGCCTTGTACTTTTATGTTTGAAGCTGAACTGGTATAATTTTGTTTTTCATTATTTCCCCAGCCGTTATCGCCTCTTCCTAAATCATAAACCCATTTTGCAGGATCTGGCGCTCCGTCTGTATTAAATTCGTCCTGCCATACAAGGTTTGTATAATCCGTTGATGGATTTGGATTTTGATTTGGAGGCGTAGTTGTAAAGGTATGGTACCATGCCAATGCCGGATTTCCGCCCATTACTGCTCTTACAACCATACGGTTAGCAGTAAGTGATAAAATCTCATAAGAATTTTGACCAATATAGTACCCCATAAATCCATTGTCAGAGAAGTTCATTGTTGTACCTCTTGTCTGCTCTGCATGTTTTGGATTATTCATTATTACAGATTCAGAAGGACTTAATGAAACTGTTTTTGCAGCACCAGTGTTATAGCTTAAACACATGTCTTCTGATAAACCAGATGCTCCTGCAACGCTTCCAAAATCTTTATTGAAGAATGTTGCTCCGCCGTTATCTAATTGGAATTTAAGCTGATCCCCATCAAGAGAGAATGTCAATACGTTATCGTATAAACAGCTGCTGTTTGGTGAATTTGCTTTTTCAAATGCTCCTGCACTGTAGTAATTAGGGAAGAAGTTTTTCTCTGCATCGCCATCGTTCTGACCTACACCAAGATGTCCTGGTTCTCCGGCAGCCCAATACCATTTTTTAGAAGATCCGCCTGTAAGCAATTGAACGGCCTGATCGTCGCTAAAATCACTTTTTACTTCAACATCGATTGTTGTATTTGTTGCTACTCCTCCTGCTCCTGTTGCAACAATAGTTACGGTATAGGTGTTAACTCCTGTTTTGGTAAATCTTTTAGAGATTTTTCCGCTTGGAGCATTATCAGAAGTCCCGTCTGGATAAACATATTTATACGAAATAGCATTATCTGCTGTTGCAGCAAACTTTACTATTCCAGATCCGTCTCCATAAGGAGCATCAGCTGTTTTACCAACAATTTCGGCTGTTACCTTTAAATTAGATGGTGTAGTTATTGATCCGAATGTAAAATCGTCTTTCTGACAACCCGTCATCAAGAGAATCGTAAATAGGGATACTATCTTTATAATTAATTTCTTGCTCATGATTTCTTGTTTTAATTGGATTGTTTTATATCATCAAAGTAATACGTTTCTCCTAGTCCGTTTTTACCAAAATCAGGGAATAGAATTACTCTGTCGTATTTTATACTGCTGTTAAAAGAAGCAGCGCTTGTAAGATCAAATGTCAGGACTTCCCAGGCATTGGCAACAGTTGTAAGCACCTGTACCTCAAAATTAACCGTTGGATTTCCATTACCGTCTTTTGGTGATGTAGAAAGTTCCATTTTGTATAATATTGGGGCTCCAACTTTTGGCGACCATACTGCTACTTTTACTTTAGTTCCTTTTGTACCATCAAATGGATTTTCAAGATTTAAGCTTGCTCCTCCCCAGGTTTCTGCTCCATTTTTCTTATCTATCTTCACTACTTTATTAGAAACATTTAATCCAGTTTTATTAGGATTTGTAACTACTGAAGCATCTACATTTCCAAATCCGCCCCAAGCGTAAGTTAAAGCTGCAGATTCAAAGTCAATTGGCAGTCCTATTGTTTCAGCAGCTGTTTTATAGAAATAAATATTATCAATATAAACGCTTTTTCCTGCCGTAACAGCATCTAATTTTAATTGGAAAATATCAGCAACTGTAAAACCAGACTGACTTGTAAAGTCTGAAATAGGAATGTCTATACTAGTCCATTGGTTTGCTGTAAGATCTTTTACAACCTTTCTTTCTCCGTTTGATTTACTAATTGGGAAAATTGCCAGTTTATCTAAATCTGCTGTCCAGATATCCATGTGAAGATATTCCATTCCTGAAACATCAATCGTAACATTATCTGCCAGCGCAATTCCCTGATAGTTTAGATTTGTATAGTTCAACATTTTATCTCCATCTAAATCAAATTCAGCAAATCCTGTTGACTGTCCCCAGTTTGGATAAAAATTAGTTCCTGCAATATCTGTGTATTTAGAGCTGAAAATTGAAATAACATCTCCTGCTTGTCTGCCTGGCTGTGCCGGTGCAGATGTAGTTGGGTTCAATACTAATTTTGCTGTAACTTCTTCTGTGTGCTCAGTTGTTTTAATAGCTGCACTTTTAGAAACAACTTTAATTGTATAAACTCCTGCAGCCTGATAAGTGTACGAAACTGGTTCTCCATTATTAGCTGAAACTGGATCAGGATGTCCTGCTTCTCCAAAATAGACATCATAAAACAAGGCAAAATCAGCGGTTGCTGTAACGGTTATTTTATTAGAAACCAATTTATCATTTGTTACAACAACTTGTAAATTTTCCGGAGCTCTAAAAGAAACAACAACTTCTTTCTCTATTTCAGCTGTTTTGCCGCTAAGTCCTGATGCAATAATTTTTGACTTATAAACGCCTTCTTTGTAAACGTGAGAAACTGTCGATCCAACTCCTATGTAATCAGAGTCTGGTGTTCCGTCGCCAAAACTAATTTTGAACTGCGTTGCACCTTCACCTTTTGGCAGGAAGGTAACTTTTCCGGTATTATCCTGCGTAACTGTTGTTAAGACCGAAATATTTGCCGGGGCAGCTATTCCGTCTAAATCAATATCTAAGTCATCGTTTGCACAGCCTATGAGTACTGCCAAAACGAAAAAATTTATAATAAAATGTATTTTTTTCATAATTGATGTTTTTTAGTATCCAGGATTTTGTGCCCAGTTTCCGTTAGCAAATTGAATTTCTTCAATAGGAAGTGGAAATAATTCGTTTTTATTCGCTTTAAAGCCAGGGATAGTTCCGGCAGCTTTACCAGTTCTAACCAAGTCAAAGAAACGATGTCCTTCGCCAAAAAGCTCAACTCTTCTTTCTTCTAAAATATTATCAGTCAAAGCCGCTCCCGAAGTTGCAATATCATGATTTGTATCCCCAAAAGCACGTCTTCTTACTTCATTTAAATATGTTCTTGCTTTTCCATCATCAATTCCTCCTCTGTTATACGCTTCTGCTGCCATTAAAAGTACATCTGCATAACGGATTGCTCTGTAGTTGTTTGGATTTGTTAAATTCAAATCTCCAGCTGCATCTTTGCTTCTTTTTCTTGGAAGATATTTTCTATTGAAGAAACCTGTATCTTCATTTCCTTTTCCGAATGTGATACCGTTTCCGTTATCATAAGAAGCATTAGCCAAAGCCCATGCATTAATATCTAAAATAGCTACATCTTTGCGTTTATCTCCGCTTTTAAATGCATCATACGATTCCTGAGTTGGAATATTAAAGCTGTATCCAGAAGAGAATAAAGGCCCAGAATAGTTACGAATACCATTAAAACCAACAGCTACGTTTCCTTCACTACATTGTAAACATCCAAATCCTGCTCCTTCAACATCAGTATACTGCACTTCAAAAACAGATTCTGTTCCGTTTTCTCCTTCTGCTTCAAACATTGCATTATAATCTGTTACCAATTTGTATTTCCCAGAAGTAATTACAGCATCAAGTGAAGCTGCAGCCTGAGCAAATTTATTTTGGTACAAATAGGCTTTTCCTAATAATGCCTGAGCAGCGCCTTTTGTTATGCGTCCCTGCTGCGCTGCATTTGGAGACAGATTAGCAGATGCGAAAATCAAATCGGCTTCAATAGAAGCGTACACTTCCTGAACTGATGAGCGGGGAATTATTTTTTCATCTCCAATTTTAAATCTCGCATCTCCTTTCATCGGGATACCTCCAAACCATTTTACTAACTCAAACTGATAATACGCTCTTAAAAAACGTGCTTCTGCTATGACTTGGGTTCTTCCCGGAAAATCTGTTTTATTTTGAAATTCAAGGATATAATTTGCTCTTTGAACACCGGCAAACATCCAATTCCAGATATCTCTTAAATTACTGTTTACAGGTGTATGAATCATATCATCGATCTGCTGGAAACCAATTACATCGGTTGGGCTTTCTCCTCCGCAAAGTGTATTATCTGAAGCAATTTCTCCTAATAAAACATTTACATAAGAAGACTGCAGTAAATCATAAGCTGCAATTAATGCATTGTCATATTCTTCTTTAGAATTAAAGTAATTCTCAGCATCGATAGAATATTCTGGTTTTGGATCTACAAACTCATCCGAACATGATGTTAGTACGGTCGAGAATAAAACCAGTGTTATAGTGGAAATAAATAAATACTTTTTCATTTTAACTGAAATTAAAAATTAATGTTTAAGCCCATTAAATAGGTTCTTGGGATTGGATAGAAACCATAATCGATTCCTCCTCCAATTGGAGCTCCATTTGAAGCACCTGGATCAAAACCTTTGTATTTTGTAAATGTGTAAAGGTTATTTACTCCTGCATAAAGTCTTAATTTAGATACTCCTGCTCTTTTTGATATTTCCGGATTAAGTGTATAACCAAGCTGTACATTTTGAATTCTTACATAAGAAGCATCTTCTACAAAATAATTTGAAAAAACATTATTTGATGTTGCTCCTGTTGTTACTCTTGGCGTCGAATTACTTGTCCCAGGTCCTGTCCATCTGTCTAAAACATAATTTATACGATTGGCATCAGAAAGTGTTCTTTCGTAGTTACGCACCATATCATTTCCTACTGATGCAAATGTAAATACAGCGAAATCAAGTGACTTGTAATTTAACTGCAGATTGAAACCCATTGTAGCGTCTGGAATTGGATTACCAATATCCGTTTTATCTTTTGTATCAATTACACCGTCTCCGTTTAAGTCAACATAACGAATGTCTCCAGGCGCAGCATTTGCTCCTAAAGCCACCTGAGATGGATGTGCGTCAACTTCTGCCTGAGTCTGAAAAATTCCGTCAGTTTTGTATCCATAGAAATACCCCATCGGTTTACCAACTTCCATTCTTGAAGGAGCAGGCTGTCCTACACCAAATGCACCGCCTTCAATAAATCCTGTTCCGTTATTCACTTCAGTAACTTTATTTTTAAGGAAAGTAACATTGTAACCTACGCTGAAAGTCAGTGCATCAGATATTTTATCTTTATAATCTATAGAGAATTCAAAACCTGAATTTTTAACTGTTCCAGCATTTAAAGTCGGTGCACTCGCACCTGGCGCACCAGTACCGTTAATACCTGAAACCGGAATATTAGGAATCAATAAATCTTTTCTGGTATCAATAAAATAATCAGCAACGATGAAAACTTTGTCATTTAATATTTTTAAGTCTAAACCAACATCAAACTTCTGAGCTTCTTCCCATTTCAAATTTGGATTTGGCACCTGCCCGTTTGCTGTTCCGTTTACTAAAGCTCCATTAAATATATAAGTAGCTTCTCCATTTAATAATCCTAAATAACCGTAGTTAGGAATCTGGTCATTTCCTAAAGTTCCGTAACTCGCTCTAAATTTCAGGAAGTTTACAAATTTAGGCTGTCCAAAGAAACTTTCGTCAGAAACTACCCATCCAGCTGTAAACGAAGGGAAGTAACCTACTTTGTTTCCAGGTCCGAATTTTGTAGAAGAATCACGTCTTAACATAGCAGAAAGTAGATATTTTCCTTTGTAATCGTATTGTAATCTTCCAAAATAAGAAAGTCTTCTTTGATCGTAAACATAAGAACTATTGGTAAGTGTTTCTGAAGTTCCTTTTGTTAAAGAGATATCGGCATTTTCCCAAACATTATTAGGCACATCAAAACCAGTTGCTGTCAAGCCATTCCCCCATTCTTTAAAAATGGTTGTTCCAATTGTTCCTGTAATATTATGAGATTGTGCAATTTTTGCATTGTATGTACCAAAAAGGTCAAATGAGTAATTGTTATCATTTACAGCTCCTTGTGTAACTGAGCTTCTTTGTACATCAAAAACTTTTCCGCCGTAGCTTATTTGTTTATTAAACGTTTTTGATTCACTGTTTGACGTATTAAAACCTATAGAACTCGATAAGGTAAATCCTTTGAAGATTTTATAATCTAAACCAAAATTTCCGTTTAATTTTTTATAATTATAATCATTGTAAGTATTAGCAATCTGCGCCAAAGGATTAATAATTTCGGTTCCTAAACCTGCTGTACTCGGCACTAGAGTAAAATCGCCGTTTGCATCATACGGACTTAATGTTGCCGGAACGTTTAAAGCGTTAAAAAGAACAGATCCTAATCCGTTTTCATTTAATGTATTTCTTGTAAAATAGGTATAAATAACGTTGGTCTTTAATTTAATTTTATCGCTTAAATCTGCACCTAGACCAATTCTGGCTGTATTTCTTAAAAATCCAGATTTGTCGCCTCCCACAATACCTTCCTGATCTAAATGAGAACCACTGATAGAATAAGTAATTTTATCAGATCCGCCGGAAATTGTTAAATCGTTATTGATAATTGGAGCATTTTGAAAAACTTCATCCTGCCAGTTTGTTCCTTTTCCTAGTGAACTCACATTTGGATAAGGCAGTGGTCTTCCTCCATTTGCATAACTTTCATTTAAAAGCAGTGCATATTCTGTAGCGTTTAAAGTAGGCAGTTTTCTTGAAGTCTGCTGAAAACCTGCATAACTATTAAATGAAACTCTGGTTTGAGAATTCTTTTTCCCCATTTTAGTAGTAACCAAAATGATTCCGTTTGCACCAATTGTACCGTAGATTGCTGCCTGAGCATCTTTTAAAACTGTAATGGTTTCTATATCATTAGGATTTAAAAGTCCTAAATCTCCAACATAACCGTCAATAATAACCGTTGGTCTGTTTTCACCATTTGTGGCTATACCACGAATACGAATATCAAGCGGTGCACCCGGCGCTCCTGACTGCGTCGTTACATTCACTCCTGAAACAGTTCCCTGCAGAGCCTGCTCGATTCTGGCTGGTTTCAAAACATCTAGTGTTTTGCTGTCTACAACAGCAACAGACCCGGTAACTTCTCTTTTTTTCTGAGTACCGTAACCAATAACAACGACCTCATCAAGTGACTTAGCATCGTCGCTCATTTTAACTGTCATTTTAGTTCCAGAAACAGCAGCCTCCTGTGTTCTGTAACCAATATAACTAAAAACAATTACAGTTCCTTTTGGAACATCGGTTAGTTTAAAAGATCCGTCGAAGTCCGTGGTTGTACTTTTAGACGAATTTTTAACTTTTACATTTACACCTGGCAATGATAAACCAGAAGCATCTAATACCGTTCCTGATACATCTAAGTTCTGCGAGAATGCAAAAGATGTAAACAGTAATAGTACTGTTAGTAATAATTTGGATTTCATAATTAGTTAGTTTTTATTGAAAGTTAAATTTATTTGTTCCTCTTATTAAAACGATAAAATTAACCTCAACAAAAAACATACATCATAAAAAAACAAAGCCTAAATTCAGGATATGATAAAATAAAGCACCAAATAACTACAATTTCAGAATGTTAATTTTGTTAACATTTCCCTCTTAAATTCCTAATAAAACCATAATGTTGTGGTAATGTATAGGTATTTTATACTGATTTTGGGATTACTATACAGCCAGAATATATTCTACTAAACCGATTTCGTGTTGCAAATCCATCTTTTTTCGCAAACGGTATCGTTTTATCTCAACGCTTCGTACCGAAATATTAAACATTGGAGCAATTTCTTTAGATGAAAGATTCAATCTGAGATAAGCACACAAACGCAGATCATTTGGCGTTAAGGCTGGATGCATTTGTTTTATTCGTTTAAGGAAATCTTTATCGGCATTATCAAAAGCTTCTTTAAACACATTCCACGAATCTTCTTCGGTAATGTTTTTATTGATGGTACTAATTACAGATTTAATATTTGAACTGTCATTTTGAGCTGTTTTTTTCAAATCTTCTTTAATAAAAGCCAGTAATTCGTTCTTACTGTTTAAACTCATCGTAGAAACTGCCAGTTCACGGTTTTTATTATCTACATCCTGAGAAAGCTGTTCGTTGCGAAGTTTCATTAACTGCTGTTCGTTTTCAAGCTCTTTAATCTCTAATAAAAGGTTGTTTTCTTCAATAAGTTTTTCTTTCTGCTTTTGATAATAGTTTCGATACGCCTTATTAATAAAATAAGCCATTGCAAGCATCAAAAGAAAATAAATAAAATAAGCCAGATTAGTTAAATACCACGGTTTTAAAACCACAAATGTATATGAGGCCGGATTTTGCAAAATTACATTGGCATATTTTGCCCTGACTCTAAAAGTATATTTTCCCGGAGGAAGATTTTTAAAATTCACCGTTGCTTTTGTACTCCATTCGCTCCATTCATTCTGAAAGCCTTCCAGCAGATATTGATATTCAGAATTGATGTATTTATTGTATTCCGGAACTGTATAATTCAGGGTAATGTTATTTTCATCAGACTTAAAACTTCCTTCGTTAAAAATCGCAGCATTTCTAAAGGTTTCATTTTGTTTATTAGTCATAATATCAGTAATAAAAACATTGTAATTTTTAAAACTCAGATCATCAATATTAAGCGTATAATATCCGTCTGTAGTTCCTATTAAATAAGTCGATTTTGAAATTTGGGTGATATTTTCATATCCTAACATCGAATTGGTCAGCGAAGACGGAATTGGTATTATATTTTCTTTTAACTGACTGCTCAATTTACTGGCTGAGAAATAATGAATGTAGTTTTTAGAAAACAGCCAGATTTTGTTTGAATTATCAACAATTAATTTACCCGATGTATATTCGTCTTTTTCAAAAATAGAGCTTAATACATTGTCTTTTACAAACTGTTTTGTTTTTGGGTTTAGTTTAAAAATACCGCCTTTATAAGCGTAATAAATCGAATTATTGAATTTTGTTAAGCTCGCATATTTTCCTTTATCGGGACTTTTATACGTATAGAATCCTTGTGTTTTTGATAAAGACGAATCCAGTTTTAATCTAAAAATCCCTTTGTATTCATGACTTACATATACTTCGAGATTATCACCTATTTCAAAATAACGCGATGAATAATCAAATCCCTGTACTTTATTTTTGAAAACCCACTGATTTCCTGTTTTTTCTAAAACCGATAGACCATAATAATTTCCCTGAAGTAATTGGTTTTTATTTCCCGGAACCGGTTCAAATTTCCAGGTTCCTGAAGCCGAAAATATACTTTTGGCAATATCATTTATCACTACAAAAGTTCCCGAATCATGTCCGCAGAAAAGCGTATCATCATAAACTGCTAAAGACCAGACCTGCCCTTTTGTGCCGTTTATAAATTTAAAATCAGAATTACTTTGACTTGGTTTGCAAAACAATCCCTGATTGGTTCCAATATACAGCATTCCGTTATGAATTGCAGATGCGTAAACGGTTCCTAAAACACCCGAATCATCGGTAAAACTACGCACCGGCGACTGCATATTGATGCAGTTTATTCCGTTATCGAGTCCCGTCCATAAATTTTGGTCTTTATCTTCAAAAAGAGATAAAGCAGTATTATTGCTCAAACCTTTGCTCTGTGTCAGGTGATATTTCAGTTTTCCTTTATCAGACAAAATAAAAATCCCGTTTGAAACAGTTCCTAAAGCAAAACTGCCGTCCTGTAAACGCTGGCTGCTGTAAACAAAACTTGCTTTTAATTCGGCATCAACATCTGTCACTATACGGCTTAATGAGTTTCCCGTAAGTTTATGTATTCCGTCTAACTGTGTTTGGATTATCAAGCCTTCATCTGCTGCAAAAACATTGGCAACGGTAAATTTTTTCAAAATCGGATCATCTGAAACTAATTTGGCTTTACCGCTTTCTATTTCAAAAAGTCCTTCTTTTAAAGTCTGAAAATAAATAGCATTGGTTGAAGCAAACGATTTTACAACACCATTTTTGGGTGCAATTATTTTAAACTGCATCATTTTGGTATCATAAATATAAATTCGGTTTAAAGACTGAAACAATATCCAATGATCATATTTTAGGATATTCCAAAACTGTTCATCATCTAAAATTTTATTTTTTATACTGTCACTCAGCGAAGTATATTTTAGCTTCCCGTCTGCTTGTCTCGTCCAGAAACCAAAATTCATATAACTGCCCGTATACACTTTATTGCCAATCACTTTTACAGATCGAATAATGGTTTCGTTTGGCCCCGGATATAACTGCCAGCTTGTTCCGTTATATTCTAACAATCCGTCATTATTAGCGAAATACAAATAATTATTATGATCCTGCGAAATCATCCAGCTCTGATTTCCGGCTCCATAAACAGAAGGCGAATATTTTACGATGGGTGGAAATTCCTGAGAGAACATCAGGAAATGAATTAAAAGCAGTAAGGTAGATAGTTTAGTTTTCAAAATTTGGTCAGGATATTAAAATAGTACTAAAACAGTTCTAAAGTAGGATATTTTTACAATGAAATAACAAATTTTCAATAAAAAAATGTCTGCTTATAATCAGATGTTAACATGGTAATTCTGTTAAGATTTGGAACAATATCCTTAACAAAACTCTGCTTAAAATTGATTACTTTTGTAAAAATTGACTTTTTTTATGCAAATTGATCTTTCTACACTCGACCCAAAGCAAAATATTATAATAAAGGGCGCACAAGTACATAATTTAAAAAATGTAGATGTTGCCATTCCGCGAAACAAACTCGTTGTTATTACAGGGCTTTCGGGGTCGGGAAAATCAAGTTTGGCTTTTGATACTTTATATGCCGAAGGACAGCGTCGTTATGTTGAAAGTTTGTCATCATATGCACGTCAGTTCCTTGGACGTTTAGATAAACCAAAAGTTGAATATATAAAAGGGATTGCTCCTGCAATTGCTATTGAGCAAAAAGTAAATACAACCAATGCCCGCTCAACGGTTGGAACTTCTACAGAAATATACGATTACATTAAACTTTTATTTGCCAGAATTGGAAGAACTTATTCGCCAATTTCAGGTCAGGAAGTCAAAAAAAATACTGTAACAGATGTTGTTTCTGATGTTAAAACGCTCGAAATCGACAGCAGATGGCTTCTTCTTGCTCCTATTCATTTAGAAGAAGGACGACAGCTTGAAGATAAACTAAAAATACTTTTGCAGCAGGGTTTTGCACGTATTTTGGTTGGAAATGAAATGGTTCGTTTAGATGAATTTTCTACAGAAAACATTCATGAATTAGACAATAAGGATATTCTCTTAATTATTGACCGTATTGTAGTTAAGGAAGAAGAAGAATTTTACAACCGTCTTTCAGATGCTGTACAAACAGCATTTTTTGAAGGAAAAGGAATTTGTTACCTGCAAGAAGTGGGTACAGATAAAAGATTTTCTTATTCTAACAATTTTGAATTAGACGGAATTTCGTTTCTGGAACCAAACGTACATTTGTTCAGCTTTAATAATCCTTATGGAGCTTGTCCTGTTTGTGAAGGTTATGGAAATATTATTGGTATTGATGCTGATCTTGTAGTTCCAAACACTTCTTTATCTGTTTTTGAAAGTGCTATTTATCCTTGGCGCGGCGACAGTATGAGCTGGTATAAAGACGAATTGGTTAAACACGCTTATAAATTCGATTTCCCAATTCATAAGCCTTATTTTGAACTTTCAGAAAGTCAAAAAGATTTAATCTGGACTGGAAATCAATATTTTCAGGGATTAAATGATTTCTTTAGAGAATTAGAAGAGAAAAATTATAAAATACAAAACCGTGTGATGCTTTCTCGTTATCGCGGGAAAACAAAATGCCACGCCTGCCGTGGGAAACGTTTACGCGAAGAAGCTTCATACGTAAAAATTGGAGGAAAAACGGTTTCAGATTTAGTAGATCTTCCTATTAAGCATTTGGTTACATTTTTTAAAAATCTGGAATTAAACCCATACGAACAGCAGATCGCAAAGCGTTTAATGGTAGAAATCAACAATCGTTTGTCATTTCTAACCGAAGTTGGTTTAGATTATTTAACCTTAAATAGAAATTCTTCTACACTTTCTGGAGGAGAATCACAGCGTATAAACCTTGCTACTTCTTTAGGAAGCAGTTTAGTGGGCTCAATGTATATTCTGGATGAACCAAGTATTGGCCTGCATCCAAAAGATTCAGAACGATTGATAAAAGTTCTCCTTTCACTTCGTGATTTAGGAAATACCGTAATTGTGGTAGAACATGATGAAGACATCATGAAAGCAGCTGATATGATTATTGATATTGGCCCGGAAGCCGGAACTTTTGGAGGCCAGCTAGTTGCTCAGGGAACTTATCCTGAAATTTTAAAATCAGATTCGCTTACTTCTAAATACCTGAACGGCGATCTTGAAATTTCTGTTCCAAAGAAAAGACGAAAATTCAAAAATCATATTGATATAATTGGTGCCCGAGAAAACAACCTGAAAAATATCAATGTTACTTTTCCTCTTGATATTTTAACAGTTGTAACCGGAGTTTCAGGAAGCGGAAAAAGTACTTTGATTAAAAAGATCTTATTTCCTGCCATGCAGAAAAAACTGGAGAATGCAGCCGAAAAAGCAGGTCAGTTTAGTGAACTTTCAGGTTCTTTTTCGCAGATTAAGCATATCGAATATGTAGATCAAAATCCTATTGGAAGAAGCTCTAGATCGAATCCAGTTACTTACATAAAAGCTTATGATGATATCCGTGATTTATACGCCAAAGAAAAATTATCCAAAATAAGAGGTTATCAGGCAAAACATTTCTCTTTTAATGTTGATGGCGGCCGATGCGAAACTTGTAAAGGAGAAGGCTCTATA
The DNA here is from genome assembly GCF_000016645.1 of Flavobacterium johnsoniae UW101. Lineage (NCBI taxonomy): Bacteria > Pseudomonadati > Bacteroidota > Flavobacteriia > Flavobacteriales > Flavobacteriaceae > Flavobacterium > Flavobacterium johnsoniae. Next base: position 2,907,036 of record NC_009441.1, on the reverse strand, counting down.
AACGTTGAAATGGTCTTTATGGCCGATGTTTCGCTGCCTTGTGAAACTTGCGGCGGTAAACGATTTAAAAAAGAGATTCTGGAAGTGACTTTTGATAATCAAAACATCAACGATGTCCTTACCATGACTATTGATGATGCAATTGCTTTTTTTGAAAAAAACAAACAATCTAAAATCACACAAAAATTACAACCTCTACAGGATGTAGGTTTAGGATATGTACAATTAGGGCAATCTTCTTCTACCCTTTCAGGCGGTGAAGCACAGCGAATTAAACTGGCTTCCTTTTTAGTAAAAGGTGCTACAAAAGACAAAGCTTTGTTTGTTTTTGATGAACCAACAACTGGACTGCATTTTCATGATATTAAAAAGCTTTTAGCTTCATTTGATGCTTTAATCGAAAAAGGACATTCGATAATTGTAATTGAGCATAATCTTGACCTGATTAAATGTGCCGACTGGATTATAGATTTAGGCCCGGAAGGCGGTGAAAACGGCGGTCATTTATTAGCAGCCGGAACTCCCGAAGATATAGTTAAGGTTAAAGAATCGGTTACTGGGGTTTATTTGAAAGATAAATTATAGAAAAGGTTCTGTGAGATACTAAGCTTTTTTTAGAGCTTAGCTGACTAAAAATAAAAATTCCAAATTCCGATGACTTATTAATCATATCTGGAATTTGGAATTTTTTAATTTTGAAATTTAAGCTGCTAAGCAACTAAACATTTTTCTTCGAAAGGGAAACCATCTTCGTCAATGGCAACTAATACCTTTTTTTGTTTTGAAGCCTCAAATGTTAGATAAAGCCACGCAAATGACCATAATCCGAGGGTTAAACAAAAAATCATGAAATTTAAACTGTGGTTAACTACTTTTCCTCCTTTGGAAAGAACAGCAAAAAGTAACTCATCATTTCTCTCTTCTAGTGTGAATCCGTTATGAACTTTATTAGATATCATATTAGAGAACACCTGTACACTTTGTTCCTGACTTAGCTTATTGCTTTTCATAATCATCTGTTTTGGTTTGTCTGTTTTGATACTTAAAAAATTAATAATATTGAATGGGTATTTCAATTTTAATAAAACACTTATATATCTCTTTTATTGCATTTTATAAAACATTTTCTACAATAAAAATGTAAGAGTGTTCAAAAAATGAACATAAAATTAATTTTAATAAATTGAATTTCAAAGAAATGAGCCAAAAAAGTTAAGATTATATTCACATTTTCAACATCTTACAAAAAGAGACTAACTTTTATTCTTAATATTAAAAAATGAAGGTTCATAATCATCATTTAGATAATCTGGCGGTATTGTAGTAGTGTTTCCATCTCTTAAAGCACTGTAATGAGGTGACATAATCTCTATTCTGGCAGCATTAAAAGAATCCTGAATATTTTGATGGAGTGATGAATAAATTCTAGGCTGTTTTGTTGGTTCTTTTGTGTAAACATTGATTTGATACGAAACATAAAAATCATCCAAACTTGTCTGGAGTACAAAAGGTGTTGGTTCTTTTTCAGTCATTTCTGTTTTTAGAGCGGCATCTATTAATGCTTTATGAATGTCTTTCCACGGAACATCGTAACCAATTGTTACTGTTGTATGTATTAGTAAACCATTATTGTTTTGTTTCGTATTAGCAGAAAAATTGGTTGAAGTGCTAGATAAAACAGTTGAATTGGGAATGGTAATATCTTCAAATTTTGGAGTTCTGATTCGGGTTACTAAAGCTGTTTTTTCTATTACTTCACCGCTTACATCGCCAATTTTTATAAAATCGCCAATTTTAAACGGACGCATATAAGTAATAACTAATCCGGCTACCATATTGGCTATGGCATTTGATGAACCTAAAGAAAATAAAACCCCGACAAACACTGAAACACCTTTAAAAATAGGAGAATCTGAACCGGGAAGATAGGGAAATATAACTACAATCATAAAAGCAAAAAGCAATAATCTGATGATATTAAAGGTAGGCATTGCCCAATCGCTGTAAAAACCATCAATTTTGATATTCTCTTGTTTTATTTCGTCAAAAAAGAACTTAATGACTTTTATTGCATACTTAAAAATGAAAATTATAACGATTATAGTAACTAAACTTGGTAAAAATCGAATAAAGCCCATTAACGTCGATTTTGCAGGCGAAAGAATCCAGTGCAGCAATGTTTTGGTATAATTTTCAGTGGCAGGAAAAATACTGAATAAGGCAGGAAGCGAAAGATAAACGATAAAAATTAAGGCTGCAATTTTTATAAAGCCATACAATCGCATTAATAATGACTGCTGTCTTTGAGGCGATAAAAAATTTATATTATTGTAACTGACACCCTTAAAATACTTGTCGCTGTTTTTTAAGATGTATAATTTTATTCTGTTAAAAATTTTCCCGACTACATATAAAATTATACCAATAATTAAAATCAACAATGCCGTATATCCAAGTCTTTTTGGAAGCAGTGAATAATTTTCATTTTGATAAATTACTGCTTTCTTTATTATATTTAAATTCCGTTTTGCAATAAAAGCAGTTGTTTGATTTTCTGCTTTTGCATCGGCTTCAAGAATCGACATGATAATAAAATCATTTTTATAAATAATATCTTGTGACAGATCTGAAGGAACGACTAAAATAGAATCTTGTTCGAAAAAAGAATCTTCATAAAGCTTTCTAATTTTTTCTGTAATGGCATGTGCCCGGTTTTCGGCAGAAAATGAACCAACTTTATTGTAGATAAAGAAAAGTGTATCCTTAAATGGAGCAACCGGATATGGTTTTAATTTGGGCTTAACTTCAATTTTATGTAAAGTATCGTGATTGCTCTTTTGAGCAAATGAAGCCCAATAAAACGAAACAGTGAAAACAGCTAAAAACCAAAGTAATTTATTTTTCATATTTCATTTATAATTAGTTAGTTACTACTAACAAATATAAAAACAAAATAGATTCGATTTTAAATTACCCTCCTTATTTCGAAATAAAATCGTACTAAATTTTAATTCCTATTTTTCTCAGAATGTTGTCTATAACTTTATTAATATCCGGAGAAATATTAAATCTGTAATTCAGGTAAACATATAAAATGGTTACCAAAATAGATTTTAAGGCAATACTGATAAGCTGAAAAAATGGAAACTCCCAGAAATAAAATACTAAAAACAAAGCAAATGTTAATAGCATTGACGAGATTGTTTCTTTTGTAAAAGGATATAAATTAAGCTTTTTAACCACAAAAAGCAGCTTAGCTAAACTGTATAATGTAATAGATAATAAAGTAGCAAAAGCAGACCCGAATATTCCGAAAATTGGAATAAAGATCATATTTAAAACAACTGTTAGTACAACCAGCATTAATCCTAAATAAAGCACCATGCGGTAATATTTAGTATTAAAAATGATAGCGTTATTGTTTCCTAAAATTAAATCAAAGTACTTAGATAAACCAATCATAAATACAACTGCAATTCCGCCGCTGTATTCTTTTGGAACCAACTCATACAACTGATTAATGTTTACGAATATGCAAAGCATTACAAAACCACCCACAATCTGCAGGTTTATAGAAGTCTTTTTATAAAGCTGATTCAGTTCGTCATGTTTATTTTCATGCATTAATTTTGCCGTAATGGGATATACAATTTGGTGCATGGCACGACTCGGAACCGAAATTACCAAAGCAATATAAGTTGCTACAGAATAGAACGCAATATTTTCAATCTGCATGTACTGATTCAATATCATTTTATCTCCATCTAAAAGCAAATTGGCAACGCTTCCAGATAAAATAATATAAAATGTATATATCAATATATCTTTTGTATTAACTGGTATTGTAAACTGAAAAGTTGGCTTTTGAATACTGAACGCGTATAACATCGTAACCAGAAATGCCAAAAAGTATAAAACAGCTGTTGCATACACAAAACCTTCTACACTGAGCCAATCGTAATAAACGCCTATCAATAGAAATAATGAAAACAATCGTAAACCTACTTCTTTAATAAAGTTTCCAAAAACGGAATGCATATTTACACGGAGCCAGGCATAAAAAATTTCAAAATAAGCCATGCACAGCCCTATAAATGGTATTAACCAGATATAACTTTTTACAATCGCATTCTTTTTTGATACAAAGAATATAATCTCATCATAAAAAACAAGACCAATAAGCAAAAGTGGAATTATTAATAACAGCGGAAATAAAACCGTAAAGGATAAAAAACGGGATTTTTCTTCATCTGTTTGGTACTGCGAATAAAATTTAACCAAAGTATTCTGCATTCCAATTGCAAACAAAGGCATAATAACATTTGCTGCAGATGTGATATAATTCGTTAAACCATAAAAAGTTGCGCCTAAAAAAACAGGGTATAAATAAAGCGTATTAATGGCTCCAATTCCAAAGCCTATATATGTAATTATGGTGTTTTTAAAAGACTGGTTTAAGACAATACCCATTTTTTGATTGCAGAGTTTAGATTGTAGAGTTAAGATTTTTGATTTTCTGCTCTCTTTTTATTTTTGAAATTGTTGTTTTAATTTATCAATTGTACTAATTGCTTTGTCAGGTTTTTTCGTGAATACTGCTGTAAACCAACACCATTAGCTTGTAACTTTCCTTCCAAAAATTGATTATAAAAGTCCAAAATTACACTTTTTAACTTCGCTTTTTCTGAATAATCAAAAAATACTCCTGTATTTGTTTCTTTTATAATATCGGCAAAATCAGAACCATTTGGTCCAATCGCAATTATTGGGCGGTTTGAGACCATATATTCAAACAATTTACCCGGAATAATGCTTTTGGTATCTTCTGAATTAATTTCGATTAAAAGCAGAACCTGAGATTTTTTTTGATGTGCAATCGCTTCATTGTGCGAAACATATCCTAAAAGGTTCAAATAGTCATTTAATTTAAATTCGTTTATAGAATCTAAAATTTCCTGACTTACGGCTCCAATTAGTTTAATTTCTAAATGAGATTTAAAATCTTGGATTTCCTGAAGTAGTTCAACTAGACATTCCCATAAGAATTTAGGATTTCGGTCTGATAAAAATGAACCAATATGCGCAAGAGTGAATTTTTCGTCTAAAGGCTGTTTTTCAACCTTTTCAATATCGTATCCGTTTGTAATTACAGAAATCGGCTTATTAGTAATCGCTTCAAATTCTGTTTTTGTTGTTTTACTCGTTACAATAATAGTATCAGCAGAATTCAGAACTTTGTGTTCTAAATTTTTATGTTTTTTAGCTGCATAGCCAGATAAACGAAGTGCTTTATGATAGCCAATAGTTGTCCACGGATCGCGGAAATCGGCAAACCATTTTACATTTAGTTTTTCTTTTAATTCTAAACCTATCAAATGCAGACTATGCGGCGGTCCAGAAGTTACAATAGTATCAATATTGTTTTCTTTGATATATTTCTCAAGGTAAGCAACAGAAGGTTTTACCCAAAAAACGCGTGCATCCGGAATGAATAAATTACCACGCACCCAAAGAAAAGTTTTATCTAAAAAAGTCTGCTTTTTTTTATGCGGAAAAATTCCGGAACTGATTTTCTTAGTCTTATTTTTTGAAAACACAGAAGCCAGCTGGTAGGGCTCCCAAATTTTATTTTTTAGAACAATTGCTTTATCTGATATTTCGCTTACTAAACCTTCATCAACAATTGGATATGTTGGATTTTCTGGAACATAAACAATAGGCTGAACACCAAAATCCGGCAGATATTTTACAAATTTCAACCAGCGTTGTACTCCCGGTCCGCCAGCTGGAGGAAAGTAATACGTAATAATTAAAAGCTTTTTTTGTTCCAATGAAAATCGATTATTATTTAAAGTGCAAACTGATGCTAATTACTTAGCTTGTTCGCTAAACTTCTTTCTTTCAAAATATATTCCTCCAATTAAAAGCACAAACATTCCAATAGAACTAACCAGGTTAATTGTACCTCCTGTTTTAATAACATTTGGCTCAAACTTAAATTCAATTGTATGTTTTCCACCCGGAATTTCCATAGCTCTTAAAACATAATCAACAGGGAAATGATCCGTTAATTGTCCGTCAATGTAAGCGTTCCAGCCGTTTTTATAATAGATTTCAGAGAAAACAGCCAATCCGTCTTTTCCATTATCAGATTGGTATTTAATGTAGTTTGGTTTGTATTGAACTAGTTTTATTGTTCCGGTTGTATCCCATTGCTTTTTCATACGGGCATTTCTAAACTTGCCTTCATGCTCATGAACATTGAAAACAGCCACCTTTTTAGTATCAAGATGATCTAAAGTTTTCATAACTTCATCAGCTTTATTAACCAGCTTAATTGAGCTTACAAACCATGCATTTCCATTTGCATCGGGATTGATTGTTGGAATTTCTTTTCCTTCTTTATCGGTTTGAATCACATACTTAACATTTAACATATTAAGTACTTCCAGATTGTTTTTAGCAATTTGATAATCGAATAACTGCTGCATTCTTCTTGGTTTTGCTGCATGATAACCTCCAATAGAATGGTGAAAAAAGGAAGCTCTTGCGCTTGACATATTACCGTTTACTTCAAAAACTCTATAATGTGTTGTATCTTCTAAAATTTTTGCATCAGCAGGTGTTTCCTGAAACGGAGCCGCAATTTGAACCGGGCTCACAAAATCTTTCGCAGAAACATATTTTTTGTCAACAAAAAACAAATCAAAAATCATTAAAAGAGCTACAATTACCAAAGTAGTTGTTTGCGAGAACTTATTTTTAATAAACAGCCATAAAGCTCCAAAAGTCACGACTATAAAAAATCCTGAACGAAGTAAATCAGCTAGGTATAAAGATTTTCTGTCTTCTTTTAATGCATCTACAAATGCTGCTCCATAACTTTGAAGGAAATAATTATCATTGCTTCCTGTAAAGTGGAAAAAGCCTTTTGCAAAAACTAAAATCAAAATAACTCCTATACCAAAAACTCCTGTTTGTATAAGAGCTTTTTGCTGTAATTTAGGCTCTTCTTTTGCTTTAAAAAACGATTGAATTCCCATTACTGCTAATACTGGAAAACACAATTCTAAAATAACCTGAATAGATGATACTGCTCTAAACTTATCATACATTGGCACATAATCAATGAAGAAATCAGTCAAAAGCGAGAAATTTTTTCCCCAAGAAAGCACTAATGAAAACAATGCTCCTGAAAGAAATACGTATTTTATTTTTCTTTCATCAATAAATAATGCCAATACTGCCAGGAAAAAAACAACTATACCAATGTAAGCAGGTGCAGCAACTATTGGCTGATCTCCCCAGTATGTCGGCATTCCTGATACAAAATCTTCTGCCTGACTTGCCGGTACTCCCTGCTCCATCATAAAAGAGTACATACTGCTGTCAGTTCCTATATTTTCGTGGTTAGAACCTCCAAAAAGTCTTGGAGCAATAAGGTTAAAACTTTCAGCTATTCCGTAACTATACTCAGTAATATACTCACGGCTTAAAGCATTTTCATTTGTCTTTTTTGTTCCATCTGGATTAAAAGTCAATTCACTATTGCTTCGTGTACTAAATTTAGCATACTCGCTAGTTGCCATTAAATTGGCTGCATTGGCACCAATAGCAAAAATTCCGGCAACAGCCAAAGTTCCAATTGCAATTAAAAGCGGTTTATATTCTTTATCTTTTATAAAATTGAAGGTAAAATAACCTGATAATATCAATAAGAAAATCAATAAATAATAGGTCATTTGAAAGTGGTTGGCGTTAACTTCTAACGCAACGGCAAACATGGTAAGCAGACCTCCCCAAATGTATTTTTTCTGAAAAACGAGTATAAATCCGGCAATAACCAATGGCATATACGCAATAGCATGTGCCTTAGCATTGTGCCCAACTCCAAGAATAATAATTAAATAAGTAGAAAATCCAAACGCAATAGCGCCAATAAAAGCTTTTAACGGATCTGTTTTTAAAACCAATAACAAACCATAAAAACCTAAGAAATATAGAAATAAATAATCTGCAGGACGCGGCAGAAAACGAAGCATATCATCTATTTTACCCACAAAATCGTTTGGATAATTAGCCCCTAACTGGTAAGTCGGCATTCCTCCAAAAGCAGAGTTTGTCCAGTATGGTTCAGCGTGTTCTGCTGCTCTAAAATCATTTTGCTCTTTGGCCATTCCGGTGTATTGAGCTATATCTGACTGGAAGATTTGTTTTCCCTGCAGAACCGGATAAAAATAAATTAATGAAACGAGAATAAAGCCCAGTACTACAAGGGCATGCGGATAGAATTTATTTACTATTTTCAATTTTGGGCTGGTTTGGTTAAATGATGAATCCTTATTTGTCAGGATGCAAACTTAATCTATTTCTTCGTAATCAACATAATCCCCCACTTTTTTGGTCTCGCGCGGCTTTTTAGCATTAGCGGTATTGATGATTATTTCGTCATTGTTGTTATTGCGGGTTTGCTGCCATGAATTATCCTGGCTGTATTGCTGTTGTCTTTGGAAGTTTTCTCCTGCCTTTTCAACTGCTTTTTTTACCAATACAGGCAAAAAGATTCGAGCCAAAAATTTAAAAATATAATAAAACGCAATAATCCACATTATCGTTTTAAACAAATTTGTAAAAGATGCTTCTTGCATGATCATATAATTTTTTTCCAAAATTAGTAAATCCGTTGTTTAAAATTAAAATATCAATCTTAAATAAATAATAAAATATAGTACATTTGAATTGCGTTATTATTTTTCTAATCCCCAAATAATTATGTTGAAAATTAAAAAATTACTTTTTACCGCACTTTTTTTTACTCCGCAAATTTTCTTTGCACAATACACAGACGTCATTAATTCAAACCGTCCCGGCGAAAGTATGTCTGCTTATTCAGTTGGAAAATCAGTTATTCAAGGTGAAATAGGTGTTTATGGCATTAAAGAAAAACACAATTTACTAGATTATGACGCCTCTGGTTTTGGTACAGATTTAAGCATTAGATATGGTGCTTTTCTGGAACAGCTGGAATTTGTTCTGGATGTTCAATATCAAATGGAAAACTTTGACACACCTTATACCAGCTACAAAAAAAACAATTTCAGACAAACGCTTTTAGGAGCAAAATATCTTATTTACGATCCGTACAAAAACTACAAAAGAGAAGCTAATATTTACAGCTACAAAGCCAATCGTAATTTTCAATGGCGCGAATTGATCCCGGCGGTTTCTGTTTTTGCTGGAGCTAACTTTGTTGGAGCTGATAATCCGTATTATTTTTCTCCTGATGGTGCCATTTCTCCAAAAGTTTCGTTAATTACACAAAACTTATTAGGAGGCGGATCATGGGTTTTTGTAACAAACATTTTTGCTGATTATATAAGTACAGATTACCCAAGTTATGGTTATATCTTAACTTTAACGCACGGATTTAATGACAGATGGTCTGGTTTTGTTGAAAACCAAGGATTTAAAAGTGATTTTTACAGTGACGCAATTATTCGCGGCGGTGCAGCTTTTCTTTTATCATCAAACATGCAGGTTGATACTTCAATAAGCACCAATTTCAAGAACACTCCTTCTGTTTTGTATGGCGGAGTTGGATTCTCTTGGCGTTATGACGGATGGTATAAAGAGAAAGTTATTGAATACAAAAACAAAGAAAGAGCCAAAAAGAACATCGATAATAAAAAACCTATCGATTATCAGGAAAAAGAAAGAAAACGTAAAGCTAAGTACGAATAAAATAAACAATCAAATACCTCTGTAAAAAGAGCAAATACCAACTTAATGATTACAATTAAAGAAGCCAAAACCAAAAAGGAATTAACTGAGTATATCAAATTTCCGTTTTCACTTTACAAAGACAATCCATATTGGGTTCCTCCTATTATTGCTGATGAATTAGAATCATTTGATAAAACTAAAAATCCTGCTTTTGATAACGCCGAAGCTTATTTTTACCTTGCTTACAAAGACAATCAAATTGTTGGAAGAATAACAGCAATTATTAATTGGGCAGAAGTAAACAATCAGCACAAGCGAAAAGTTCGTTTTGGATGGTTTGATGTTATTGATGATATTGAAGTAACAAAAGCACTTCTTGACAAAGTATTTGAATTAGGAAGAAAACACAATCTGGAACATGCAGAAGGTCCAATGGGATTTTCGAATCTGGATAAAGTGGGAGTTCTTACAGAAGGATATGATCAGGTTGGAACTATGATTACGTGGTACAACCACCCATATTATGTAACACATTTAGAACAACTAGGATTTGCAGTAGAAAAACAATACATCGAAAGCATATTTCCTTTTTCGAATGTTAAACCTGAATTTTTCCAAAAAGCCCAGGAATTAATTAAAAAACGTTACGGACTAAAAGCGCTTAATTTTACAAAAACTAAAGACATTATGCCTCATGTAGACAAAATGTTTGATTTGTTTAATGAATCTTATGAAAAACTGGCTTCGTTTGTAGCGATTTCTGATGTTCAAAAAGAATATTTTAAAAAGAAATATATCAGTTTTATCAATCCGGAATATATAAAATTTGTAGTTGATAAAGATGATAATTTAGTAGCTTTCAGTATCGTAATGCCAAGTTTTACAGAAGCATTGCAAAAAATAAGAGGTAAATTATTTCCTTTTGGTTTTTTAAAGCTGCTAAAAGCAAAAAAACACAGTAAAGACGTAGTTTTTTATTTAATTGGAATTCGTCCGGAATATCAAAATAAAGGTGTTACAGCCATTATTTTTGATGAGTATTATAAAACTTTTTCTGAAAAAGGAATTCAAAATTGCATTAGAACTCCTGAACTTTTGGAGAATAATGCTATTCACTTACTTTGGAAAAACTTTGACCCAACGATTCATTGCCAGAGAAAGACTTATTTGAAGAATCTTTAAAAAAGTTTTCTGTTCAACTTACGTGAACACTAAACACTTTGTTATAATATAAAAAAAATCCATTCGCCCCCAAAACGAATGGATTTTTCACTTTATAAACACTTCATTTATTCTACTTTACAATCTACTTTAGTAAGTGTATTTTTTGGATCAAATTTCAATTTTGTTTTATCTTTAAAAGTCACTTTGTCATTTGCAGATACTACATCTCCATATCCTTCAATAAAGGTATTTTCTCTTTTTAAAAAAGCAACCTCTCTTACTGATGAAACCCCTTCAGAATTAAAAGTATAATCAGCAATTAAAGTATCACCTTTCATATTACCAATCAGAGTTCCTTCATTTTTATCTTTTCCTACTATATCAACTTTTAATTTTCCATTTACTTCCTGATGAGAGTTTACATTAAAACTCATCTCCATAATGCTTCCGTTTGATCTCCATTCATAACATTGATCTCCGGCTGGTTCTACAATTTCGGCCTTTTTTGGCGGGCTTGGAGTAATTTGTATTGGCTCTGTTTCGGTTGCTTTTTTACAAGAAATAAGAACCGTAAAAACAAGGGCCGTTAGTGTTAGTACTTTTTTCATAATGCTGTTTTTATTTTGTGATTATGAAATAAAGTTACCTCAAATAAAAAAAATCCATTCGCATAACGAATGGATTTTTTTACATAATTCCCATGTGAGAATTTATTTTTAAATCAATTACGAAACGTCTACTGTTGTACGTTCTGCAATTTCTTTATACGTTCCGTTTACCAGTTTCTCACGAATTGCTTCAAAAGCTGCTAATGTTTCTTTGATATCTTCTAATGTATGAGAAGCTGTTGGAATCATTCTTAACAAAATAATTCCTTTTGGAATAACAGGATATACAACAATAGAAAGGAAAATACCGTAATTTTCTCTTAAATCGTTAACCATTACCATTGCTTCTGGAATACTTCCTTCTAAATAAACTGGTGTAATACAAGTATTTGTATCTCCAATATTAAATCCTCTTTCTTTAAGACCGCTTTGTAAAGCATTTACGTTTTCCCAAAGTTTGTCTTTAATTGCAGAAGACTGGCGTAATAACTCTAAACGTTTCAAAGAACCAATTGTTTGAATCATTGGTAATGCTTTTGCAAACATCTGAGAACGTAAGTTATATTTTAAGTAATCAATAACTGTTTTATCTGCTGCTACGAAAGCACCAATATTAGCCATAGATTTTGCAAAAGTAGAGAAATAAACATCAATATCTGCCTGAACTCCCTGCTCCTCACCTGCTCCTGCACCTGTTTTACCAAGTGTACCAAAACCGTGTGCATCATCAACTAATAAACGGAAATTGTATTTTTGCTTTAACGCAACAATTTCTTTTAATTTTCCCTGCTGTCCGCGCATTCCAAAAACACCTTCGGTAATAAATAAAATACCTCCACCTGTTTCTTCAGCCATTTTAGTAGCACGCTGCAGGTTTTTTTCCATACTTTCAAGATCATTGTGTTTGTAAGTAAAACGTTTACCCATGTGCAAACGAACACCATCAATAATACAAGCATGTGAATCTACATCATAAACAATGATATCATTTTTTGTAACCAAAGCATCAATAATAGAAACCATTCCCTGGTAACCAAAATTCAATAAATAAGCTGATTCTTTCATTACAAAAGAAGCCAGTTCATTTTCTAATTGCTCATGATAAGTAGTGTGTCCAGACATCATACGAGCACCCATTGGGTAAGCTGCACCAAACTGAGCTGCTGCATCTGTATCAGCCTTACGAACTTCTGGATGATTAGCTAAACCTAAATAATCATTTAAACTCCAGTTTAGGATATTTTTTCCATGAAATTGCATTCTAGGACCCAACTCTCCTTCTAACTTTGGGAAAACGTAATAACCTTCTGCCTGAGAAGCCCATTTTCCTAAAGGTCCCTTATTGTCCTGAATTCTTTCGAATAAATCTTTTACCATAATATAGTGTAGTAATTTTTTTAACTTAATCAGCGAGCAAAAATAATCATTATTATTCTAAAATTCAGACAGTCATTTATTTTTATTAAAAAATAATCAACATACATTTTTTAACAAGATTTAACTCTGGCTTTTTCAGTTTTTATAATTAGCAAATTAATTTTTTCTTTCTCTTCAAAGTATGACTTTTATCATAATAAAAGACAAATTAGTCTTTTATTTTTGATAAAAATTTTAAACCTGAAAAATAAAAACTAAGTCTTATGAAAAAGAATAACTGCATTTTAATAAAATTATTGGTTTATTCTCTTTTTGTCGTCCTGTTTTTAGGAAGCTGTAAAAAGGAAGAATCAAAAAACTATGCTGATATCATGACCGAAGGAGAAATGGAAGCAGAACTTACCTCTCCGCCTCATGTGCCAAAACCAGTAGGTAACAGGACAGCCGTGAAACTAAAACTAAACATGGAAATCAAAGAACAGGAAGGTACAATGACCGATGGCGTAAAATATACCTATTGGACATTTGGAGGTTCTGTACCGGGAAGTTTTATCAGAACTCGTGTGGGTGACGAAGTAGAATTTCATCTAAAAAATCACCCAGACAATAAACTGCCTCATAATATTGATTTACACGCCGTAACAGGTCCAGGTGGCGGAGCAACCTCATCATTAGTCGCTCCGGGGCATGAAAAAGTATTCAGCTTTAAAGTAATTAACCCAGGGCTCTATGTTTATCATTGCGCTACTGCGCCTGTTGGAATGCATATTGCAAACGGTATGTATGGTTTGATTTTGGTTGAGCCGGAAGGCGGACTTCCTCCGGTTGATAAGGAATACTATGTTATGCAGGGAGATTTTTATACTCAGGGCGAATATGGAGAAAAAGGTTTACAGCCTTTTGATATGAACAAAGCTGTAAAAGAAACTCCGGATTATGTAGTTTTTAACGGAAAAGTGGGTTCTTTAACAAATGGCGGTGAATTGACAGCAAAAGTGGGCGAAACTGTACGTTTGTTTGTTGGAAACGGCGGACCAAATTTGGTTTCTTCTTTCCACGTAATTGGTGAAATCTTCGACAGTGTTCATATAGAAGGCGGAAGCACTATCAATAAAAATGTTCAAACTACTTTAATTCCTGCCGGCGGTGCAGCAATTGTAGATTTTAAAGTAGAAACTCCGGGAACTTTTATTTTGGTTGACCACTCTATTTTCAGAGCATTTAATAAAGGGGCGCTGGGAATGCTGAAAGTTGAAGGAAAAGAAAACAAAAACATCTACTCTGGAACAATTCAGGAAGGTATTTATCTGCCGGAAGGAGGAACAATTCAAAAAATGCCGGGAGGTTCAACTGCAAAAACCGTTGTTCCGAAACGTACAGTTGAAGAGAAAATTAAAATTGGAAAAGAAATATTTGGTACAACCTGCTTTGCCTGTCATCAATCTGAAGGGCAGGGAATTCCAAGTACTTTCCCTCCTCTTGCCAAATCAGATTACTTAAATGCCGATTCTAAACGCGCTATTACAACAATATTACATGGTTTAACTGGCGAAGTAACTGTAAACGGAAAAAAATACAACAACGTAATGCCCGCTCAAAATTTATCTGATGATGAAATAGCAAACGTTCTAACTTATATCTACAACAGCTGGGGCAATAATAAAACAGAGATTACTCCAGAAATGGTAAAAGCATTAAGATAACAGCAATTCTTTAGCATGAAAATACACTTTTTCATTATTACCTTTTTTTTGATGCTCTCAGGGTTTTCAAGGGCTCAGGAAAATGGAATGGTTCCGGTAAAGGAGGGCACGTTTGTCCCTCTTTACGGAGCCTCTTCCAAAAAGCCTGTACTTGTAAAATCTTTTTATATGGATGTTTACCCAGTTACAAATGCAGAATTTTTAAATTTTATTAAAAAAAATCAGCAGTACAGTAAATCAAAAATAAAAGGAATTTTTGCAGACAAAAGTTATCTGTCGTATTGGAAAAGCGATTTTGATTTTGGAAATGCTGACTCTAAATCGCCTGTAACTAGTGTTTCATGGTTTGCTGCAAAAAAATACTGTGAATGTCAGGGAAAGCGGTTACCTACAATGGATGAATGGGAATACGCGGCTATGGCCGATGAAAAAAAAGTAGATGCCAGAACCAAAAAAGAGTTTAACGAATATATTTTATCCTGGTATGAAAAGTCCAAAACCTATGAAAATAAAATTGGGCAGACTTTTAAAAATTATTGGGGTATTTATGATATGCACGGTTTAGTCTGGGAATGGACATCTGACTTTAACAGCATTTTTTTATCGGGAGAATCAAGAAAAGACAAAAGCAGTGATAAGAATTTATTCTGCGGAAGCGCTTCTGTAAATGCCACCGATTTAATGGATTATGCAGCTTTTATGCGATATGCTTTTAGAGGAAGTCTTAAGGCCCAATATTCAACCCGAAATCTTGGTTTTAGATGTGCATCCAGCACAAAACCAAAACTCTAATTTTAATTTATTATGAAATGAAAAAAATAATAATTGCTCTTTTTATCTTCTCATTTTCTTTGCAAAGCTGCAAAGAAGGTGATAAAAAAGATATTCCCGCAGAAAAAAGTAAAGAAATCAGCGATTTGTCAATTTACAACCTGCCGTCAAAATGGACTACTCAGGACAATAAAGAGATAGAACTAAAAAGTCTTAAAGGAAATGTTTTGGTAATGGTTATGATTTATACAAGCTGTAAAGCTGCCTGCCCAAGATTAGTTGCTGATATGCGAGATATTGAATCGAAACTCGACAAGAAAACAAAAAAGAATGTAAAACTGATTTTGGTAAGCATAGATCCAAAAACCGATACTCCAAAAAGACTGAAATCTTTTGCAATCGAAAATAAAATGAATCAGGAACCCTGGCTTTTCCTTCGTTCATCTGAAGAAAATACACGAGAATTTGCTGCTGTTTTGGCTGTTAATTACAAACAAATATCTCCGGTAGATTTTTCGCACTCAAATATTATAAGTGTATTTAATGAGGCTGGAGAATTAGTGTTTCAGCAGGAAGGTTTAGGCGTAAACAATGAAAAAACAATTGAAGCAATAAATAGGGAAGCACAAAAAATATAAAGATTACACATTTTGATTTAGGAGGAAAACAAGAGGAGATTTTTTAGGAATGGATCGACTCTTGTTTTTTGTTTTTTTTAACTCTGTTCAGTTTTAAGCTCCAGAGGAACATATTCTAAATTTATTACTGGATACCATCATTAAAATTAATCCAAATACCAAAAGCACACTAAAAACAAAAATACTTTCATAATATCCTGCAAGCATTGCTTTACCAAAATAAAGAAGCGCACCCTGAAGAAAAAGCAAAATTTCGGTTGCTAAATAACCTATTATAAAAGCTTTTACTCCTATTTTTAATACTCTTGAATCAGCAGAAAGCATTTTATTCTGCAATAATATTCCAAATAAAAATCCGGTTATAATTCCCAAAGTTGTTAAATGAATAAATCCAATTACAAAATTTCGGATTTGATGCGAAACTTCGGATAAATTGGGAGAAATCGTCAATAACTGAATTCCTACTTTGAGAAACAACGAAAATAAAGCCAAACCATAAACTGTTTTAGTCATTTTATCCAAAGAATTTTTAAAATGATGAATTTGCGGCTGCAGCATTTTATAGAAATAAACAAAAGCCAGCAGTTGAACCAAAACTCCCAGAACATTAATGTAATTCAATATATTATTTTCTACAAACCATCGCATTGGAAAAGAAACCGTTAAAAGCGTTGAAATAATAATTAAAAGATAAAATTTTCTAAAATTTACCTCATCTATTTTATTTTGAAATTGTTTTAAAAACAACGCTAAAATTGCCAGTATAAACCAGCCGTTAAACTGAAAATGAAGAAAAAACTGAATCGCAATTTGATAAAAAGCACTTTGCTTTCCAAGTGTACTTACAGCCGGGCCTAAACACCAAACTCCAAAAGTCGACAAAATCATAAACAAAACAGAAGTCCGTAAAAGTCTTTGCTGCGGTGTTTTTTCTTTAGCAGTATCTTTCCAAACCAATCTGCAAAAAACATAACTCAGCAAAATATGCAGAGTCGAAAAAACAATAGAAAACAAGGCATAACCCTGAATAGGAAAAGCAATCATCATTCCGATAACCGAAAATTGTGTCAGCCAGAATAAACGATTATAAATTCGATTTTGTCTTTTCTCCTTCGGAATAAAAAAGCAGACAATTAGAACGTAAATCATCATATATACCCAGCCCAGCATTGCAGCATGAGAATGTGCGTGAAGCAGAAAACTGTAGTTTATAAAATCTAAAGGAAAAAGATACACCAGCCGCATTACTAATCCGAATACACAAGCAATCAGAAAATTAAAAAAACAGCAGATTATCCAGGCTTTTTGAGAATTCATACATGAATAAATTTTATTTAAACACATAGAAACATAGATTTTGCAAGCGTTTAAAAGGCGTTTCACTTGCATGAATACACATAGCTATGTGCAAAAATCTAGATTTTCTCAAATCGTCTTTCAAGTTTGTTAAAATCTATGTTTCTATGTGTTTATTTTTTTTAGTAAAACTCAATGAGTTAAAAATAACATTTCTTCAAATAAAAAACACCGATAAATATCATTTTAAAATGTGCTATCGGTGCTTTTCGAACTATTAAAATTTATTTTTATTCTACTTCAACAAAATCTTTTTCTAAAAGAACTGCTTTTGGAAACAGGATATTATTTTCTAAATGAATGTGCTTATGCAAATCTTCTTCAAATTCCTTAAGCATTGCAAAAGTTACTTTATACGTTGTACAAGCATCTGCAGGCGGCGTGTAATGATCTGTTAAAGCAGCAATTTCTCTAAAACGCTCTCCCTCATTATCGTGTTCGTGCATCATCATCGCGATTGGATTTGAAACTGAACCAAACGAAGGCTGAGATAAAATCCCGTCAGATTCTTTGGTTTTTGTCATTCTTTTCACAAAAGGAAATAAAATTAATTCCTCTTTTTTCATGTGCTGTGATAATTCGCCGGCACAGCCAATAAACAATTCGTTTATCTTAAATAACTCAGGATAATTGGCTCCGTGAACTTTGCATAACTTATCTAAAAAAGCAAGCAGTGTATGTGTCTTATCTTCAACATAACGATGATGTGTTTTTTCGATATAATCTGCCAGCAAATCCAACGGCCATGAGTTAAAATCAATCGAACCGTTGTTTTCAGACTGAATAACTTCGTGAATGTTTTGCAATAAAACATCGGCGTCAATATTTTGTTTTTCGCAGACTTCGTCTACGGTTCTGTTTCCTTTGCAGCAAAAATCAATTCTGTATTTAGAGAAAACCGCAGCAGTTCTATAATCCTGAGCTACGAATGATCCTATTGTTTTGTTTTTTAAATTTTCCATGATACTCAATTTTAAATTTGTTTTTATTTTTTGTTTTTTAAGGTCAGGTCAAATACAAACCATGCCATTGTTATAAATCCGATTCCGAAAATAGAATCTCCTATCGCACGAAGCCATTTTAAGGTAATCATTGCCGGCTGCTGCATTAATTCTGATGAGCGTGCATACCACATTCCGTGATCGATACTCTCAATTGCCTGCCATACTCCAATTGGAAGTAAACTCAATACTGCCATTAAAAACAAACCAATATTCAGCGACCAAAAAGTAATTTTCAGCAGTTTTGTATTCCAGTTTACATTTCTGTATAAACTTCTTAGTACAAACAATACCAGTCCAATTCCCAGCATTCCGTAAACTCCAAATAAAGCCGTATGTCCGTGTAATGGCGTTGTATTTAAACCTTGTATGTAATAAAGCGCAATTGGCGGATTAATAATGAATCCGAAAATTCCGGCTCCAAGGAAATTCCAAAACGCAACAGAAATCATAAAATAAATCGGCCATTTGTAATCCGCAATCCATTGGGTTGATTTTGAGATTTTATAGTTTTGATAGGCTTCAAATCCTATTAAAGTTAAAGGCACAACTTCTAGCGCGCTGAAAGTCGCTCCAAGAGCCATAATCGCGGTTGGCGTTCCTGAGAAATACAAGTGATGGAATGTTCCTAAAATCCCTCCCGACATGAAAATAATGGTCGCAAACAATACATTTAAAGTAGCTGTTTTGGTTTTCAGCAATCCTAAACGAACAAATAAGAAAGCCATAACAACGGTTGCAAAAACTTCGAAGAAACCTTCAACCCAAAGGTGAACTACCCACCATCTCCAATATTCAGCAACGGCTAAATTGGTTTGTCTTCCCCACATTAATCCTGCGCCGTAAAACATGGCAATTGCAGTACAAGAAATCAAGAAAAGAATAATAAGGTTTTTCTCTTGTGTTTTTTTCTTTAAAATCGGGATTAAAGGGCGAATCATTAAGGCAAGCCATAAAAACAATCCAACTAAAAGGAAAATCTGCCAGAATCGCCCTAAATCAACATATTCGTAACCTTGATGACCAAACCAGAAGTTTTGTACCAAATCTAATTTCTGCATTACACCAAACCATTGTCCCGCCATTGAACCTAAAACAATAATGAGCAGGGCGATAAATAAGAAGTTGATGCCAAAACATTGAAATTTAGGATCTTTACCAGAAACCGCCGGAGCAATATATAATCCGGTTGCCAGCCATGCCGTCGCAATCCAAAAAATAGCCAATTGGGTATGCCATGTACGTGTAACGGCGTAAGGCAGAATCTGATCAATTGGAATTCCGTACAAGCCGTTTCCTTCTACTCCGTAATGTGCCGTTATGATTCCAAAAGCCATTTGTAAAATCATCAGTAAACTTACAATCCAGAAATATTTTACAACCAGTTTCATCGAAGGTGTTTTGCCCTGATTGATGATTGGATCTTCTTTTGGAAGCGGAAATTCTTCTTCTTCACCTGATTTTGCATGATAGAAAACTAGAATTCCAATACTTAAAATCAGCAGAATAATACTGACTCCAGACCATGCCAAAAGTTCTTTGGTTGCTTTGTTTCCAACCAATTCATCTGAAGGCCAGTTGTGTGTATACGAAATATCAGAATCCGGACGGTTGGTAACTGTTGCCCAGGTAGCCCAAAAGAAAAACGCATTCATTTTGTGCATTCTCGCATCATCTTTTATTGAGTTTTTCGGAATTGCATATTCTTCTCTCAGTTTATCAAACTTAGGATCGTTTGTAAAAAGTCCTTTGTAATATTCGCTTAAACTCTTAATAGCTGCTAAACGGTTTTCAGATATTGTAAGAACTCCTGTATTGGCATCATAGCGATTGGTTCTAAGATCTTTTTGCAGACGAATTTTTAAAGCCGATTGTTTTTCGGCATCCAAATCGTCAAACTTTTTATTAAAATCTTCTTTGGCAAATTTATCCAGTATAAAAAGTGCTTCTCTGTGCAGCCAATCAGCAGTCCAGTCCGGGGCAACGTAAGCACCGTGTCCCCAGATAGATCCTACCTCCTGGCCTCCTATACTCTGCCAGATATTCTGCCCGTCTTTAATTTCGGTTTCAGTAAAAACCACTTTTCCTGAATCGGTTATAATTTCTTTAGGAACCGGAGGCGCCTGCTGATAAATTTCATAACCATAATAACCAAGCACGGCAAATGATATACTCATTACCAATGCAAAAACGAACCATAATTTTTTTTCTCTTTTCATTTCTCTTGGGGGAAATCTATTAATAAAAGACAAAACTATCTTTTATTGGTTTTTAAAAAAACTCCAAACCTATTTTCAGCATTTGGAGTCTATATTATTTACTCAACAATTAATACACCTTTCATCATAGCCACGTGGCCAGGAAAAGAACAGATAAACGGATATGATCCTTTTTTATCAATTGTAAATTCGATTGTATCTTCTTCTCCGCCGCCTAATAATTTAGTATGTGCAATGATAGAAGCTTTTTCAGATTCAGGAATATAATCAGTCGCTTTCGCATCATTGGCTTTTAAAGCAAATGCACTCTGGTCTGTTCCTTCCTGAAGAATTATTAAATTGTGGCCCATTGCTTCTTTTGGAATTTTACCAACGTGTTTTAAAGTCAATTTAATTGGTTTTCCTGCAACTGCTTTTAATTCATTTTTATTAAACTGCATTTGGTCGTTTCCTTCAATAACCAATACATTTTCTTCAGCTGGCGCAGCTGTTGGAGCTTGTTCGCCTTCTGTAGAAGTTTCTGTTTGTTCTTCAACCGGAGCTGTTTCTTTTTTACCGCAAGAAGTTATAGTTAAAAATCCCATTAGGATCAATAGTGAAATTTTGGTTTTTGTATTCATTTTTAAGTAATTTATTTAATGTTAATCGTTTGTATTTACTGTTTTTAGAAAAAAGTCTCCTGATTTTACTCCCAAAGCAAGCTGTTCTAAAGTTGTTGTTGAAAGCATTTGTAAAAGAAGACCTCTTATTTTTTTAAATTCAAAATGCACAGGACATGGATGTTCTTCTGAACATTCTTTTAAACCAATACCGCATCCTCTGTAAATTTTATCACCGTCGATTGCATCAACAATCTGAATTAGTTTTATTGACTTTAATGCTTCCTTTGAAACTTCAAAACCGCCTCCTACTCCTTTAGCTGAATGAATAATGCCGTTTTTGGTTAAAATCTGCATAATCTTGGCAGTAAATGGTTCCGGCGAATCAATTTCTTTGGCAACATCTTTTATTCCCACCCGAATCCCTTTTGAAGATTTGGTAGCAATAAAAATAGAAGCTCTGATTCCGTACTCACACGCTTTTGAAAACATACACTGATTGGATTAATTCTTTACAAATGTATTAAAGTTTAAAATAAAAGACAAATTTATCTTTAATTAATTTTATTGAAGAAAAACCTTATTTATAATGAAACTAATTAGTACTGAAAAAACTACTTATTCGGCTTTGACTTTCTATAAAAACCAATTTTAATTTTAACTTTGAGAGTATTTAATTTTCTAATATCTAAATATGCCTTTAAGCAACTCAAAAGATTTAAAACTGGCAGTCCTGATTGATGCCGATAATGTGCCATACAGTAATGTGAAAGGTATGATGGAGGAAATTGCAAAATTTGGAACACCAACTACCAAAAGGATTTATGCAGACTGGACAAAGCCGAATGCAAATGGCTGGAAAGCCGTTTTACTAGAACATGCTATTACCCCCATACAGCAATATAGTTACACGGTTGGAAAAAATTCATCAGATTCTGCGTTGATTATTGATGCTATGGATTTGCTGTATTCCGGGAAATTAGATGGTTTCTGCATCGTTTCCAGCGACAGCGATTTTACCCGATTAGCGGTTCGATTAAGAGAATCCGGCATGAAAGTAATTGGTATTGGCGAAAAGAAAACCCCAAGTTCTTTTATCGTAGCCTGCGACCGTTTTATTTATATTGAGGTTTTGGATGGCGCAATTCAGAAGAAAAAACCAAAAGTAAACACAGCCGACACCAAAAAACCTGTGGAAAAACCTGCTGAAAAAGCACTTCATAAAGTAGATAAACAAACCATTGAACTTATTGAAGCTACAATTGAAGATATTGAAGATGATGACGGCTGGGCATTTCTAGGTGATGTCGGGAATCTGATTGTAAAGAAAAAACCAGAATTTGACCCAAGAAATTATGGTTATTCTAAGCTTACGCCAATGCTGAAATCATTGACGGATATTTTGGAAATCGACGAAAGAGAATCGGATAAAAAAGGCATAAAACACGTTTATGTGCGTTTACGATTCAACTAATTAATTTATTACCCTATTATTATTTAAAAACATGAGAAAGAAATTCTTTATTTACGGATTCTTATTGTTTCTAATTGTTGCTGCAATTTATTATTACACCGGACGAGGTTACTTACTCGTTTTTATTATCCCTCTTTTATTGATTATTGGAGCTTATAATGCTTCTCAAAAAAAACATGCTATTTTAAGGAACTTCCCGGTCTTGGGTTATTTTAGATATTTATTTGAAATGATTGCGCCCGAAATTCAGCAGTATTTTATTGAAAGATCTACTGATGGAAAACCTTTTTCAAGAAACCAGCGTTCTTTAGTGTATCAAAGAGCAAAAAATATTGACTCAAGTACACCTTTTGGAACACAGCAAAACTTAAATACTGAAAGCTACGAAGGAATAAAACATTCTATTTTCCCTGCAAAAGTAAATGAAGAACTTCCGAGAGTTTTAGTTGGAGGAAAAGATTGTAAACAGCCTTATTCTGCTTCTTTGTTTAATGTTTCGGCTATGAGTTTTGGTTCTTTGAGTGAACATGCAGTACGAGCCATTAATATTGGTGCCAAAAAAGGAAATTTTTACCAAAACACAGGCGAAGGAGGTTTAACTGATTTTCATCTTGAAGGCGGCGGTGATATTACCTGGCAGATTGGAACGGGTTATTTTGGATGCCGTGATGCTGAAGGAAATTTCAGCCCTGAAAAATTCTCAGAAAAGGCAAATCTTCCAAATGTAAAAATGATCGAAATTAAGCTTTCGCAAGGTGCAAAACCAGGTCACGGAGGTGTACTTCCGGCTGCAAAGAATACTGAACAGATTGCTAAAATTAGAGGAGTTGTACCGCATACCATGATTCTTTCTCCTCCCGGACACACTGCTTTTTCTGATACAAAAGGATTAATTCAGTTTATTAAACAATTACGCGAATTATCGAATGGAAAACCAATAGGTTTTAAATTATGTATTGGAAATACTGCTGAGTTTGAAGCTATCTGCCATGAAATGATCGCCGAAGATACTTATCCTGATTTTATTACAATTGATGGTGCTGAAGGCGGAACCGGAGCTGCTCCGTTAGAATTTGCAGACGGTGTTGGAATGCCGTTTGAACCGGCTTTAATTTTCGTCAACAAAACATTAATCGGATTAAATATTCGTGATAAAATGCGCATTATAGGAAGCGGGAAAATTATTTCCGGATATTCCATTCTTCATGCTGTTGCTTTGGGTGCAGATATGTGTAACAGTGCGAGAGGTTTTATGTTCTCTTTAGGTTGCATTCAGGCTTTACGCTGTCATAATAACGAATGTCCGACTGGAGTTGCCACTCAAAACAAAATGCTGATGAAAGGTTTGGTTGTAACCGATAAATCAGATCGAGTGTATCATTTCCATAAAAACACACTTCATTCTGCAAATGAACTTTTGGCTGCGGCCGGAAAAACATCTTTTGCAGATGTTGATATCAATATCTTTATGCGAGGTGACGAGTTTACAAATCTATCAGAATTGTATTTCCCTGATAATTTAACGAACGTTACCAAACGTAACTAAAAATAAAAGCCTCTTTGGAAATTCAAAGAGGCTTTTATTTTTTATATTAAATCTTAGAGTTTTGCAGTTTCTTTATTATCTGTGGCAGCTCCGCTTTCTAAAACAGCTAATTCTTCTTTATCAACTAATTGCTGGGCTAATATTGCATTATTATAAGCCAGGAAATATACGTCAAATTTTACTCCTTCGTCGATTAGTTCTGTCGAAATCTGATTGTTTTGAATCATTTCTTTTAATAAATCAGGGAATGATTCTTTGTAGGCTGCTTTATTAGAATCATTTTCTTCTAAATTAGTTTCAATTCTAATCTCGATTTTATTGTCATTTAGAAATGCTTTAGCCGCTGTACTTGTAATTCCGTGTCCTTTTATTGTTGATGAATTATTATAAGTACTTACGTGCTCCTGAATTTTTTGTTTGGTATTTTTACAGCTTACCAATACTAACATTGTTGCAAAAATAAATGCGATTTGGGTAATTTTTTTCATAATTTTTTGGTTTATTAGTTAATTTTTAACTCAAACATAATGAAATTAAAATAAAAAAACAACATCAAATCAGATTTTTAAAAAATGTAATTATTTAACTACAAGTCAATTACATAAAGTTTAAAATAGAAAGGATTAAACTTAGATAAACTAAAAAAGCCTCTTTAAAATAATTAAAGAGGCTTTCTGTTTTGAGCATTTTATACAGCTCAATTATTCTTTCAATAATTCAGGCAGAGATTCTTTTGTAATCACTTCTTTTACAAAAACAGTATTATCATCTGCTAAAAAATAAGCATCAAACTGCACACCTTCGTTAACTAATTCTTCCGGAATTTGATTTTTATCGAACATATCTTTTAACAACTTGGGAAACGATATATTCGCTGCTGTTTTATTAGCGTCATTCTGCTCTAAATCAGTTTCAAAACGCAATTCAATTTTATTGTCGTTTATATAACCTCTTGCTGTAGTAAGTGTTACATTTTCAGCCTTAAAACTAGAAGCAGTTGCATTGTATTTCACTACAAATTCCTGAAGTTTTTGTTTGGTATTTTTACAGCCTGCAAGCATCAATACCATAATAATTGCAAACGAAATCTGGCTTATTTTCTTTACCATAATTTTTTATTTTATTTTTTGAAGTCTTAAAAGTGCTTCAAGATAATAATAATCTGCGTAATTTATAGAACAATCTATTTCACTTCCTGCAGGTTTGTGTCCGGTTGAATGAAGTAAAAAGGCTGAATTTACATCTCGACTCTGGTAATGATCTGAAAGTGAAACAATCATCTTTTTAGACTTTGTTAGATATTCGTTTTTTAGGTTTTTATCTTTTGTGTAAGAACTCAACTCTAAAAGTGCCGAAGAAACAATCGCCGCCGCCGAAGCATCTCTTGGAGCATTTGGAATATCAGGCGCATTAAAATCCCAATATGGAATTAAATCTTCTGTTGTAAGTTTATCTAAATAAACTCGTGTTAGTTTATGTGCAAAATCTAAAAACTTAGGATCTTTTGTTTCTCTGTAAGTCATTGTAAAACCATAAATTGCCCAAGCCTGACCACGCGCCCACATACTGTCATCACTGTATCCCTGAGCCGTTCTTCCTTTTATTTTTTTACCAGTTTCATAATCATAAATAATAACATGATAAGAAGTATTATCTGGTCTGAAATGATTTGCCATTGTCGTTTCGGCATGTTTTACAGCAATATCATACAGCTTTTTGTTTCCTCCATTTTTAGATGCCCAAAACAGAAGCTCCAGATTCATCATATTATCAATAATTGTATTATGACCGCCCATTTTATTATGAGGCCAGGACAGAATCGTTCCCACTTTTGGATTAAAAAGTGCTGCCAGAGTATCGGCTGTTTTAAGGATAATTTCTTTGTATTCCGGATTTTTTGTCAATCGATATCCGTTTCCAAAACTATTAAAAATCTGAAAACCCAAATCATGGTCAGCTGCTTTGCTGACAGATAAAGGCGTTAAGAAACGGCTGAATTTATCTGCTTCTTTTTCCCATTTTTTATCCTTTGTTGCTTCATATAAATACCACAATTCACCAGGCCAAAATCCGCTTGTCCAGTCTTTGTAACTAACAAATTTCCAGTCTTTGCTTCCATTTGGAACTGTTCTTGGTGAAGTTCCGTCATCTGGAATTACTTTTAAAGTTTTGGATGCCTGTTCTGCACAATACTCTAATTGTTTTTGAATATTAAACGAATTGTTTTTTTGAGCATAGATTTGGTTTCCGATAAGAAACAAAGCCGTAATCAGCGTGAAAAATTTTGAATTCATGTGGTTATTTTTGATAGAAAGTTTATTAACCGATAAATTTATGAAATAAAGTAAAATCATTTAAGGTTTGTATTTTTCGTTCCCTAAAAATGTACTATTAAACTCCTTTTATCTGAGTTTATCTTAACTAACGAAGTAAACAAATAATAAACCTGTTAAATCAGTTTCATCTGTGTGCTGTTTAATATAAATTTGTTTGAACAAAACCACTGTAAACTTGAAATCCAGAATCTATTATTTCACCCTTTTTCTATTCATCATTTTTCTTGGAATCTGCTCCAGAAAAACAACATTTGTCCCATTATGGATAGGCGATTTTCTGTACGCTGTAATGATTTACTTTTTGGTTCGAATATTTCTTCCATTTAAGAATGCTTTTTCAATTGCATTACTTTCGCTTTTGATTTGCTATTCCATTGAGTTTTTACAATTGTATCAAGGCGAATGGATGATCGAACTTAGAAAGACACTTTTTGGCAGATATGTTTTAGGACAGGGATTTCTTTGGGAAGATATTCTGGCTTATACTTTTGGAATTTTTACGGTTTTTGTTTTTGAAAAAATAATTTTGAATTATTTCAGTCAAAAGTCTGTGTGATTTTTTCGATGTTTAAACTGTTTGCCATTGCCATAAATATTTGATGATACGTTCCTTTATTATCATATAATTCATCATGGGTTCCCTTTTCAACGCATCGTCCTTTTTCTAAAACAATAATATTCGCCGCATCGATAATTTGAGAAATGCTGTGCGAAATTATAATTACAGTTCGGTCTTTTTTAATGGCATCGAGAGATTTTTTTATTTGTTCTGTTGCAATGGCATCTAAACTGGCAGTTGGTTCATCCAGAAAAATAATTGGCGGATTTTTAAGAAAAAGTCTTGCAATCGCAATTCGCTGCTGCTGCCCTCCCGAAAGCAAATGCGCATCAGAATCATAACCTTTTGGCAGTTGTATTACCTGTTCATGAATATAAGCTTGTTTTGCAGCTTCGATAATTTCTGGGTGTGAAGCTTCGGGATTTCCGTATAAAATATTTTCTGCAATAGTTCCCTTAAAAATATGATTCTTCTGCAAAACCAAACCAATGTTTTTACGCAGAAAGTCCGTATTATAATCGACTAAATCAACTCCATCTAAAAATATTTGCCCTGATGATGGCAGGTAAAATTTATCTAATAAATTAATAATAGTACTTTTTCCGGCGCCGCTTAATCCTACCAAAGCAGTAGTTTCATTAGGTTTTACCGTAAAATTAATATCATAAAGCGCCTGAGTGCCGTTTGGGTAAATAAAGTCTACATTTTTAACTTCTATCAATCCTGAAATTTTTTCAGGCATATAATTACCGCTGGTTTCAATTTCTTTATCTGATTCTAAAATATCAAAGAAACCTTCCGAATAAATTAAGGCATCATTTACCTCGTCATAAATTCGGTGCAATTGCCTGATTGGAGACGAAACATTATTAAACAACATAATATGAAACATTATGGCACCAATTGTCATTTGATTATTCAGCACAAAATAAGCCGTCAAAATAATGATAATCACAACTCCTATCTGCTCGACAAAACTTTTAATACTTTCAAAAATAAAACTGGTTTTTCTGGTTTCCAGCTGATTTTCGGTCATTTCATACTGAATTTTTTCATGGCGATCTGCTTCGGTCGATTCTCGAACAAAAGATTTAATTACCGTTATGGATTCAATTAAGCTAATAATTCCGTTATTTTTAGTTTCGCGGTAATTTCGCATTCTTCTCCTAAAACCACTTAATTTCGTGGCTTGCAATTGGCTGATGTAAAAATAAATAGGAATAATACACAAACTCACTAATCCCACATACACATTGGCATAAAACATGATTACCAAAGCCACAAAAGCATTGGCAAACAAAGGCAGAATATCAATAAAAAAGTTCTGAACCAGTCGTGTTAAACTGCTAATGCCCAGATCGATTCTCGTTTGAAGTTTTCCGCTTTCATTTTCATCCGAAGTGTAAAATTCCATTCTATAACTTAGAATTTTTTCTACAATTGTCTGTGATATATCTCGTGTGATGAAAATACGAAGTTTTTCTCCATAGAATTTCTGTCCAAACTGCACCACAGAATTAACCAATTCTTTAGTTAATAATACAACACTAATAATACCAATTAAATGAAACCCTTTGGATAATGGTTCGTGGGCAACCATTAAATTATTAATTGTATCGACAGTATATTTTAAAATTACAGCATTTACCTGCGCCGCAAACGAACCTAAAAATGTAAGCAGTAAAGTGGCAATTACCATTTTTTTGTAAGGTTTTACAAACGGCAGGATTTTTTTATATAAAACAGATAATTGCATTTATTTTATTTTTAGGCAGTATATCAAATATAAGAATTCTAAATTTGTGTTTAAAATCATTTAAACACTTAATTCTATGAAACTCGTTTTCGCTTCAAACAACAAAAATAAAATTGCAGAAATACAAAGCATGCTTCCTGAAAGTATTACAATATTAAGTTTAGAAGATATTAATTGTTTTGAAGATATTCCTGAAACTGCAGATACAATTGAAGGAAATGCCATTTTGAAAGCGGATTACGTAACACAAAAGTATGGTTACGATTGTTTTGCAGATGATACTGGACTGGAAGTAGATGCTATAAATGGAGAACCCGGAGTGTATTCTGCACGTTACGCAGGCGAGCAAAAAAATGCCGACGATAACATGAATAAACTTTTAAAGGCATTAGAAAACAACAAAAATCGAAGCGCTCAGTTTAAAACCGTTATCACTTTAAACCTGGAAGGAAAGCAATATATATTTACTGGAATTGCAAAAGGAGAAATTACAGAAACCAAAACAGGTACAAATGGTTTTGGATACGACCCAATTTTCAAACCTGAAAATTTTGACAAAACCTTTGCAGAACTGCCTTTGGAAATAAAAAACACCATTGGACATCGTGGAAAAGCTGTTCAGCAACTAATTGATCTCCTGACTGCCACAAAATAATTGTTTCAAATACAACATTTTAAAGCTCAAATTTTACATTTTCAGACGTGTTTTTGGGGCAAATTCTGGATTTTTTACAAAAAATCATTTTACCTAAATCGTAACTTTTTGATAATCAAATCATAACAAATGTATAATTCTTGAAATTGCATTAGTTTATGTGAATAATTAACAGTAATTTTGCACCCTATTTTAAATACATATATGAATAAATTTGAACAATTAGGATTGAATGAATCGTTACTGAAGGCGATTTTAGATCTAGGATTTGAAAATCCGTCAGAGGTACAGGAAAAGGCGATTCCCCTATTATTGGAAAAAGACACAGATATGGTTGCGTTGGCTCAGACAGGGACAGGGAAAACGGCAGCTTTCGGTTTTCCGCTAATTCAAAAAATTGATGCTGACAATAGAAACACACAAGCATTAGTTTTATCGCCAACACGAGAACTTTGTTTACAGATTACCAACGAACTTAAAAACTACTCAAAATACGAAAAAGGTATTAATGTGGTAGCAGTTTACGGCGGGGCTAGTATTACAGAGCAAGCTAGAGAGATTAAAAGAGGCGCACAAATTATTGTGGCTACTCCAGGAAGAATGCAAGACATGATTAACAGAGGTTTAGTTAACATTAAAAATATAGATTACTGTATTCTTGATGAAGCTGATGAGATGTTGAACATGGGATTCTATGAAGACATCGTATCTATTTTATCAGATACTCCAGATCAAAAAAACACATGGTTGTTCTCTGCAACTATGCCGCAAGAGGTTGCCAGAATTGCAAAACAATTCATGAGCGAACCGGTTGAAATTACTGTTGGTGCTAAGAACTCAGGTTCTGCAACAGTTTCTCACGAATTTTACTTAGTAAATGCTCGTGATCGTTACGAAGCTCTAAAACGTTTAGCAGATGCTAACCCGGATATTTTCTCTGTAGTTTTCTGTCGTACTAAAAGAGATACACAGGCTGTAGCTGAAAAATTAATTGAAGATGGATATAGCGCCGCTGCGTTACACGGAGATTTATCTCAGGCACAACGTGACGGGGTAATGAAATCGTTCCGTGGAAGACAAATTCAGATGCTTGTTGCTACTGACGTTGCTGCACGTGGTATTGACGTTGATAACGTAACTCACGTTGTAAACTACCAATTACCAGATGAGATTGAAACTTACAACCACCGTTCTGGACGTACAGGTAGAGCTGGAAAATTAGGAACTTCTATTGTAATCGTTACAAAAAGTGAGTTACGTAAAATTTCTTCTATCGAGAGAATCATTAAACAAAAATTCGAAGAAAAAGCTATTCCATCTGGAATTGAAATCTGCGAAATTCAGTTATTACACTTAGCAAACAAAATTAAAGATACTGAGGTTGATCACGAAATTGACAACTATTTACCAGCAATTAACAATGTTCTTGAAGATTTATCTAAAGAAGAATTGATTAAGAAAATGGTATCTGTAGAATTTAACCGTTTCATTACTTACTACAAAAAGAATAGAGATATCTCTACTCAATCTTCTGGAGAAAGACGTGAAAGAGGTGATTCTGAGCCAAGAGAATTCAACAACAACGGAGCTGTTCGTTATTTTGTAAACATTGGTTCTAGAGACAATTTTGACTGGATGTCTTTAAAAGATTACTTGAAAGAAACATTAGACTTAGGTCGTGATGACGTTTTCAAAGTAGATGTAAAAGAAGGTTTCTCTTTCTTTAACACTGATCCTGAGCACACTGATAAAGTAATGGATATTTTAAACAACGTTCAATTAGAAGGACGTCGTATTAATGTTGAAATTTCTAAAAATGACGGAGGCGGAAGACGTGACCACAACAATCGTGGCGGCGGAAGAAATTCTGGCGGACAAAGAAGAGAAGGAAACTTCGCTCCAAGACGTGAAGGTTCTGGCGGAGGTTTTAGAAGCGACAGAAATTCTGCTCCAAGACGTGAAGGTTCTGGAGGCGGATTTAGAAGCGACAGAAACTCTGCTCCAAGAGAAGGAGGTTTTAGAAGAAACGAAGGTGGTTCTGACAGAGCTCCAAGACGTTCTGAAAGTTTTGGTGATTCATCAAGACCAAGAAGACCAAGAAGAGATTAATTATTTAATATCTTAAAAATACAAAATCCCAAATTCCAGACATAATTGGAATTTGGGATTTTTTCATATTAAGAATCTTACTCAACAAAATAAGTTTTGTAATTCGAAGTATTTTAATTTATCGTCTATACTGCTTTTTATTAAAATACTAAAAGCTATACTGATGCCATTGTTAATTTTCTTATAATTATATTCCAAGACTACGAAATATTTAATCTCGATTTACTACTTTTAGTGCTTTAAATCAGGATATGAAATATTTCGCAGTTTTCTTTTTTTTACTATTCTCGGCTGTTAGTTTTGCGCAAGATGTTGACTCATCTACCCCGCAAAGAGTTTCAGGTTACATTATAAACGACGATAGTAAACAGCCTCTTCCAAATGTAAATATCATTAACACAAACAAAGTACGCGGTGCAAAATCAGATTCAAAAGGGTATTTTGAAATTGATGTACAGCCTAATGATACTATTCATTTCTCTCTTTTAGGATTTCAATCTCTTAGAATCAGAGTAACAAATGACTGGATAAAAAACAAAGTAACTCGAATTCAGCTTACTGAAAAAGCTATTGCTCTTGAAGAAGTTATCATTGCTCCTTTCAGTTTAACAGGATATCTTGAAATTGACTCTAAACTGATCCCTACAAAAGAAAACTACCGTTATAGTATTTCTGGTCTTACACAAGGTTATGAAGCAGGAGAATACTCTCCAAATGCTTTTGGTAAAGTATTAGGCTCTATTTTTAATCCTGCCGATATGCTTTATAATTTCTTCGGAAAAAACAGCAGGGAGCTTAAAAAACTTAAGGACATGAAAAAAGACGATACAATTAGAAATCTTTTAGAAACCAAATACGACCGTGAAACCATTGCTGTTTTATTAGGAATAAGCAAAGACGAAATCCCTGAAATTATGCATCGCTGCAACTATTCTGATGCTTTTATTCAATCAGCAAATGACTTACAGATTTTAGATGCCATAAGCGGTTGTTACGAACAATATAAAGTACTAAAAAGGAATTAAAACTCTACTCTTATCATACAAATCCTCAATTTTTAAAATTGGGGATTTTTTTATGCCTTTTAGGATTTAAAAAACCTATATTTACTTAATAATCAATTTAAAACAATTAAAACAAATATCAATGGCAAAAAGTCAGGATGCTAAAAAACAGCAAAAAAAAGAACCGTTAAAAACCGCTAAAGAAAAGAAAGAAGAAAAAAGAGAGAAGAAAAATGCTCCAAAAAGGGATTAAGTTTTCAGTCGCAGTCACAGTTTTCAGCATCTAAGGAAACTGAAAACCGTAACTGACTACTGAGACTGTAAACCGAGACTATTTAACTGGTATATTTGAAAGAATCTCTAATACAAATTTCCAATATTTCTGCGCAGATGAAATGCTTGCTCTTTCGTCTGGAGAGTGCGCTCCGTGAATTGTTGGTCCAAAAGAAATCATATCCATTCCTGGATAATTTGTCCCTAAAATTCCACATTCTAAACCAGCGTGACAAGCTACAACTTTAGGCTGTTCGCCATTTTGTTTTTCGTAAATATCTTTTAAAACTTCTAATATTTCAGAATTCACATTTGGAGTCCATCCCGGATAAGAACCAGAAAGTTCTACTTCACATCCTACTAATTCAAATGCAGAACGTAACGAATTAGCTAAATCAAATTTTGAAGATTCTACAGAAGAACGTGTTAAACATCCCACTAAAATTTCTCCGTCTTTTACAACAACGCGAGCAATATTATTTGAAGTTTCAACTAAATCAGTCATATCAGGACTCATTCTGTAAACTCCGTTTTGCGCAGCATAAATCGCTCTTATAATACCTTCCTGAACGCCTAAATCCACTACTTTTTCAGGCAAATCAGATTTTACGATTTCAATCGTTAAGTTAGGTTCTGTTGTTTTGTATTCAGCTTTAATATCAGAAATAACTTCCTGCATGTCATACACATACGCTTCATCAAACATTTGAGAAATAATTACTTTCGCAACACTTTCTCTAGGAATTGCATTTCTAAGACTTCCTCCGTTAATTTCAGAAACCTGCAGTCCAAAATTTTCAAAACCATCAAATAATAAACGGTTCATAATTTTGTTTGCGTTTCCTAAACCTTTATGAATATCCATTCCAGAATGTCCTCCGTTTAAGCCTTTTACCGTAATAGTATAACCAACTGAAGCTTCAGGAACTTCTTCTTCATTATAAGTTCTTGTTGCCGTTACATCGATTCCACCAGCACATCCAATATCAATTTCATCATCTTCCTCTGTATCAAGATTCAACAAAATCTGTCCTTGCAGAATCCCACCTTTTAGATTTAAAGCCCCAGTCATTCCTGTTTCTTCATCAACAGTAAATAAGGCCTCAATTGCAGGATGCGGAATATCTTTGCTTTCCAAAACAGCCATAATAGTTGCCACTCCTAACCCATTGTCGGCTCCTAAAGTTGTACCACGCGCACGAACCCAGTCACCATCAACATACATATCAATTCCTTGTGTATCGAAATCAAAAACGGTATCAGCATTTTTTTGGTGCACCATATCCAGGTGTCCCTGCATTACGATTGGTTTACGGTTTTCCATTCCCGGAGTTGCCGGTTTTCTGATGATTACATTTCGGATTTCATCTTCAAAAGTTTCTAAACCCAAGCTGTTTCCAAAGTTTTTCATAAACTCGATTACTCGCTCTTCTTTCTTCGAAGGACGCGGAACAGCGTTTAAATCTGCAAATTTGTTCCAAAGTGCTTTTGGTTCCAGATTTCTTATTTCCTGACTCATTATATTTTGTTTGATGTTTAACAATTAAGAGCCTCAAAGTTACAAAGTTTAAATGCTTTTTCCGCCTCGAATTTCACGAATTAGCGCAAATTAAAACGACTTTAATATAGAATTACACGAATATTCTATTTAAAGCAAGAATTAAGAAAATAAATTCAATTTTCTTAAAGAGGATATTTTGCAGGATTCATTGAAGTATTAAAAACAGATAAAATATATACTGTTTTTAATTTCTCATCTAGGAAATAAAAAATGATAAATGGAAATTTTTTAGTGGGAAGACCACGATAATCTTTATATCTGATTTCAAAAAAAGGATTTTTAGATAATGTATCTAAATGTTCGTCAATTACTTTATAAAAATACTCACCTAAACCGCTTTGCTTAGACTCATAATAATCAATAGCATTTTGTATATCAACGAGCGCTCTTGGCTCAATAACAACATTAAAAATCATTTGCCTTATTTAAAACGCAATTTCTTTTTTGCTTCATTCCAAGGAAGAAACTCATCAGCTTTTGAAGTTGATCTTCTTTCGTCTAACAAATTTTTCATTTCTTCAGTCACTGAAAATTCATTTATTACAGTTTCATAATTGAATTTTTCTATTAACTGCATAAAGAATGACAATTCATTATCTGGAATATTTAAAGTGATTTGTGTCATTTTTTCCTTATTATTGAATAACAAATTTACAAAAAATAACACTAACTATCTTTTAATTATTATTTTTATACAAACGTAATAACCGTGACAAGAAAACATATCCTTCCCCTATTTCTTTTAATTCAGATTATCTTTTTAAAAGTTCTTCCTTTTTTTCCTGACTTTGTTGAAGGCTTTTACAGCAACAATTTATACATTAGAATTTCTCATTTCTTACGAATAGTTTTAGGTAAAATTCCTTTTTCTGTGGGCGACTGCATTTACGGTATTTTGATTATATCAATTATCAGCTGGTTCTGGAAAATTAGAAAAACATGGAAAACCGAATGGAAAGATCATATCTTAAAAATTTTAGGCAAAATTTCTGTTTATTATTTTCTGTTTCATGTGCTTTGGGCTTTTAATTATTATCGTGAACCTCTTTTCCAGAAAATGGAAATTAAAAGAGAATACAGCGATGCTGATTTATTAGCGTTCACAAAAAAACTGATTGTTAGAACCAATGAAATCCAGTTTAAGATCACAAAAAATAAGAACGAGAAAATTCAACTTCCGTATTCACAGGAAGAAGTTTTTAAAATGAATTTAAGCGGATATAACAATTTAGCACAAGAGCATCCATATTTTAAATACAACACATTAAGCGTTAAAAAATCACTATTCAGCGTTCCATTAACTTATATGGGATTTGGCGGTTATTTAAATCCGTTTACCAATGAAGCACAGGTAAATGATTTACTGCCTATGTATTCTTTCCCGCTCACGGCTTCACATGAAATGGCTCATCAAATTGGTTTTGCGAGTGAAAATGAATGTAATTTTATCGGCGTTTTGGCATGTGTGAAGAATGATAATTTATATTTTCAATATTCAGGATACAGCTTTGCATTGCGTTATTGTCTTGGAATATGGAAGTTTAAAAATGAAAAAGTTTTTGAAAAATTAAAAAAAGAGATAAATCCCGGAATTTTAAAAAACTATCAGGAAAGCCAGGATTTCTGGAAAAAATACGACACCTTTATAGATAAAGGTTTTCACTTTCTGTATGATAATTTCCTGAAATCGAACAATCAAAAAGACGGAATGGAAAGCTACAGCAAGTTTATAGATTTGATGATTAATTATTATAAAACGAGAAAATTTTAGATTTTTCTGCCACAGATCGCACAGAGTAAAAGGATTTTTATTTTGTATTAAACAACTAAAAGAAATTATAATCTTTTAACGTGCGTCAAAAAAAATAAATTTAACTGTAACAAAAATGATTTCATAACTACTAATACTTTTATGAGCGAAAATCTAGAACAGTCATTTGTTGCACAATTGCAGGCAAATCAGAATATAATCCACAAGATTTGTAGGTTGTATACTGATGGCGAAGACGCTCATAAAGATTTATTTCAGGAAATCACCATTCAGCTCTGGAAAGCTTATCCAAAATTTAGAGGCGACAGTAAATTTTCGACCTGGACGTACCGTGTTGCTTTAAATACAGCAATTACATTATACCGAAAAACCAAAAGGACCATATCTACCGTAGATTATGAAAGTCATCAGCACTTTGTAAAAGATGTTGATTACAATTATGAAGAGGAAGAACAGATAAAATTGATGTATAAAGCAGTTTATCAGCTTAATGACATCGAAAAAGCATTAGTTTTTATGTATTTAGAAGACAAAGATTATCAAGAAATAGCCGAAACCTTAGGAATCAGCGAAGTGAATGCGCGTGTGAAAATGAATAGAATTAAAGGGAAACTTAAAAAAATACTAAATCCTTAAAAATTATTATGAAAGAACTGGATTTATTAAAAAAAGACTGGAAAAAGAACTCTGATTCTTTTCAACAAATTTCTGAAACAGAAATCTACAGAATGATTCACAAAAAATCATCTTCTATTGTAAAATGGATTTTGATTATTAGTATTCTGGAAATTTCATTTTGGACTTTCTCAAATTTGTTTATCAATACAGATGATGTTTTAAGAAAAATAAATCATCCTGAGATTGTTGTTACCCTTGAATATTTAACTTATTTGAATTATCTGGTGGGATTAATTTTTGTTTTTATTTTCTACAAAAATTATACTACGATTTCTACAACTGTTGCTACAAAATCTTTAATGAGCGCTATTTTAAGAACCAGAAAAACGGTTCAGTATTATGTGTGGTACAACTTAGGAATGATTGTGGTTACGTCTATTTTAAGCTTTTTTATCGCTTTTGTCTACAATCCTGACATGGCTTTTTTAAGAGAAAAATTAGCCGTAAACGGAAAAGCAATGTTTACCACAATTGGAATTTTAATTCTGGTAATCCTAGGTTTCTTTGGAGTCTTCTGGTGTTTCTACAGATTATTGTACGGAACTCTTTTACGCAGATTGTATGTGAATTACAAGGAGTTGAAGAAGATAGATTTTTAATTGAGGTTCAAAGGTTCAGAGCGACAAAGGCTCAAAGGTGCTAGTTTTCCAACTTGAAACTTGAAACCTGAAACTTGAAACAAAAAAATAACCTAAAATTCTAGTAATCCCAGCGTCTCATTTTGTTAAGTTCTTCCTGTGCTTTTATTTCTTCGGCTGGAATAACTTTTAAAAATGATGGGTGCTGTTCGATTGCGTATTCTACTTTTTCTACGATCTGTTCGATAGTATCATTTTCATAATCGATTTCAAGAGGCTCTTTAATTATGAAAGACTGAAGTATATTTTTCTTTTTCATACGAAGTCCCTTTTTATCAAAAGAACGTCGGAAACCGTCAATTACAATAGGAATTACGATAGGTTTATGCTGTTTGATGATATGCGCTGTTCCTTTACGAACAGGTTTAAAAGATTTTGTTGTTCCCTGCGGAAAAGTAATAACCCAGCCATCTTCAAGAGCAATTCTAATATTTTCGGTATCATTTGGGTTTACATCACGTTTTTCTGTAACGTCAACTCCTTTTGATCTCCAGGTTCTTTCAACCGTAATAGCCCCAACATAAGCCAAAATTCTTGGCAGTAATCCTGCCTGCATAGTTTCTTTTGCAGCAACATAATAAATATTCATTTTTGGCTGCCATAAATAACCAATGTTCTTAATAGTATCTTGACGTCCGCTTAAACTTGCGTTAAACACATGAAACATTGCTACAACATCGGCAAAATACGTTTGGTGATTTGATATAAACAAAACATTTGTATCCGGAAGCGTTTTAATAATTTCAGATCCTTCAATCTGCAATTCATTAAAACCTCTATATCTTCTATGTGTCATGGCACCCAAAATACGGATTAACCATTTCTTGATGAATAATATATGACCGAAAGGATTTCGTTTAAACAATCCCATAATGCTGTTTTGTGTTATTTTTGGTTAAGTCGCAAACATACAAAAATTATTCTTTTAGCAATAGTTTTATACAATTTACAGAATAAAACACTATCATCATGAATATCAAATTGTTAATTTTATTCTATTACGAATTTTCTGCAAAAGTTGTTTTTAAAACATCTCTCAGTTCGCTTAAAATCATCGCTGTTGCTCCCCATACAATATGATTTTGAATATAGAATGCCGGAACCAGAATATCATTTCCATAAGAAGTTGATAATGTGGTTTCGATCATAATTTCATCATCTAAAAAAACAGACAGCGGCAGTTCGATAATTGAAGCTACTTCACGCGCATCCGGATAAAATGAAAGTTCTTCTTTTGCAATTCCCAAATATGGATGAACCAAGAAGTTACTTGGCGGAATATACATGGGTGTAAAATGCTTTATAATTTCTATTTTCTCAGGAAGAACACCAATTTCTTCGCTTGTTTCACGCAAAGCTGTTTCCTGATAATCCCTATCTGTTATTTCATATTTACCTCCCGGAAAAGCTATTTGTGAGGAATGAACTCCGTTGTAAGCATTTCGGACAATTAAAATAAGATGTGTTTTTTCGTTTTTAGGATAAAACAGCATCATAACTGCAGCAATTCGCGGATTCTTTGCGTTAATATCTAAGTTTTTCAACGCCTGAATGCGTTCTAGAGGGGCCATTTTAGCGTGTGCCGTTTCTGCCGGAAGTTCAACTGGAATTAAATTAGGAACATATTGTAAAAATTGTTGAAAATCCATATTCAAAGTTTATTTTTGTACTTTCAATTAAAATATAAATATACTCTAGAAAATGCGGTTCTACAAGTTTTCTAAAACAAAGCCATAAAAATGTACAGCAGAGAAGAATCACAAAGAATGAAAAGGGAATTTTGGGTAGCTTTTGCAGAAAAGTATCCTAGAAAATGGGTTCTTTATGATACCAAAATAAAAGATTTCTCTTTTAAATTTTATGTAGACAATAAAAAAGCTCAGGTTTTAATTGACATTGAACACCGAAGCGATGAAAAACGATATGCTTATTTCGAAAAACTGGAAGCGTTAAAGAATATTCTGGAAGAAGAATTCATTAAAGATTTGGTTTTTGAAAAAAACTATACTCTTGAAAGTGGTAAAAACATAAGCCGAATCTGGGTTGAAAAACTTGGTGTTGGTTTTAGCAACCGCAATAACTGGGACGCAATTTTTGATTTTTTCAACGAAAAAATGCACGCTCTAGAAATGTTTTATCTGGAATATGATGAGTTTATTAAGGAAATTGACTCTTTATAGACTCTAAGGTTCTGAGATACTAAGTTACTAAGTTTTTTTTATTATTAAATCCAAAGTACTTAGTATCTTAGAAGCTTATTTTAAACCGTAAAAATATTATAAACGATAATATGGTCATCGTAATTGATATAGAGCTGTTTACGGAAATCCTGTTTTTTTCTGGTAATGATTGAAAGTTTACATTCTTTTCCGTCGTTATCTTTACACAAGAAAGAATACACAATATCAGTATCGTTTTCTTCTCTTTCTATATAATCCAAAATATTAAAAAGCTGGATTTCCTGAGAGTACACAACAATACGGTGTTTATCTGTATCTAACACAACCGAAAGATTTACCAAGTCAAGGTTCGACCATTCGCCCCATTTCCCTCTCTCATTTTTTTGCAGTACGCTGAAACCCGAAGTTTTAAAATGATAGGATTGGCTTTGAACTTGCTGCAGTCCAAAAGTTAAAAACAATATAATTATATAAGTGCGAATAGAATTCATAAATTTTTCTTGCGGATAATTAAAAATCAAATGTAGCTTTTTCTTCGCGAGCAGCTTTAAAATCGGCTATCATTTCTTGAACAATTTGTTCGACAGGTAAAATTTCATGAATCAGTCCGGCGATTTGTCCTATTTCGAGTTCGCCTTCTTCCAAATCACCTTCAAACATTCCTTTTTTGGCTCTGGCTCTTCCTAATAATTCAATCAAATCTTCTTTAGAAGGACATTTTTCATATAAAGCCTGAACATCATTATAAAACTTATTTTTAACCAATCGAACCGGAGCTAATTCTTTTAAAGTCAATTGAGTATCTCCTTCTTTTATATTAACTATCGTTTGTTTAAAATTATTGTGGGCAGATGATTCTATCGATGCTGCAAAACGGCTTCCAACCTGAACACCATCGGCACCTAAAACCATTGCAGCAAGCATTCCCCTTCCGGTTGCAATTCCGCCGGCAGCAATAATTGGAATTTGGATTTTTTCCTTTACCATCGGAATCAAAGTAACAGTAGTAGTTTCATCGCGTCCGTTATGTCCGCCCGCTTCGAAACCTTCGGCCACAATAGCATCTACGCCAGCTTCTTGTGCTTTTAAGGCAAAAACACTGCTGCTGACTACATGTACTACTGTTATTCCTTTTTCTTTTAAAAATGAAGTCCATGTTTTTGGATTTCCTGCCGAAGTAAAAACGATTTTAACGCCTTCTTCAATCACGATATTCATGATCTCTTCAATATTAGGATATAACATCGGAATATTAACTCCAAACGGCTTATCAGTCGCTTTTTTACATTTCTGAATATGTTCTCTCAAAACATCAGGATACATCGATCCTGCGCCAATTAAACCTAACCCGCCAGCATTACTCACTGCCGATGCTAATTTATAACCGCTATTCCAAATCATGCCACCTTGAATAATTGGATATTTTATATTAAAAAGCGTTGTAATTCTATTCATTAAAACTATTATTGTTTTATTATTTTTCCTGTTTTATGTAAGCTTCCCGCATCGAAAGTATAAAAATAAAGTCCGTTTGTTAAACCTTCTACAGAAAGTACCGGATTTTGATTTGTGATTTGTTTTTCAATCAGCTTTTGTCCTAATAACGAATAGATAGAAACAGAAGCGGTTTCGTTATCAAACAAAAATGAGATATTTGATTTTGTTGGATTTGGATAAACCAAAAAATCTGAAGTTGACAGGAAAGTTTGAGTTCCTAAAGTAGAACCAAAATTTGGTATTCCATATCCATAACTAGTATCAGGAGTAGTATATCTGTCGGCAGAAGCCAAAATCATTTGTCTGATTTCTTTATTGGTTTTAGTTGGAAAAGCCTGCCATAAAGAAGCTGCCATTCCTGCTATAATTGGACATGAAAAAGAAGTTCCATCGGCAGTTCCTATACTTCCGTTTGCATTAGCTACTGTCGCCGCAGATCCCTGTGCCATTACATCCGGCTTTATTCTGTTATCATAACTTGGCCCAATCGAACTGAAACTCGATTTTACTTTAGAAGCTGTAACCGCACCAATTGCCAGAACTGAAACAGCATCGGCTGGAGAACCAACATGTTTTTCTGTCGTATTTCCTTCATTTCCGGCAGAAGCTAAAACCAATATTCCTTTACTAAAAGCTATTTCAGCGCCTCGCGAAATAAAAGTTGTTATTCCGTTCATATCGCTGTAGGTATGATTATATCTCGGCTCTGTGCGGTCACCAAAATATCCTAATGAAGTAGTTATTATATCAACTCCCAAAGCATCAGCTCTTTCGGCAGCTTCAACCCATAAAGATTCTTCTACAGGATTTTCTACAGCATCGATTTCGGTAATAAAAAGATAATATGATGCATTTGGAGCTGTTCCAACCAAGGCATTTTCTTTATAACCTCCCATAGTTGAAAGTACTAAAGTTCCGTGATCGTCTCCCGTGTAAAAATTGTCATTTCGGGTGGTGAAGTCGTAACCTCCCAGAATTCGGTTGTTATTTCTAAGATTTTCAAAAGGCTGGGCTGTATTTACACCTGGAAATCCAGCATCTAAAACGGCTATAATTTTTCCTTCTCCGGTAAAATTCTGCTGATGCAGAACCTGACCGTTTAACATCTGAATTTGATTGGCAGAATTACCATACGAATAATCAACAGTAGTTTTTAACTTATCAAGTGTTTGACTTGTTTTTGCTACTGAGACTTTTTTTCCAGTAGTATTTAAACTTTTATCAGCAAACTCAACTTTTGCTACAAAAGACAATCCTTTTAAAGCATTGATATTAGTTTGTGTACCGCGAATGTGAAGTGCATTAAGCCATTTAGACTGTGCCATCAACGTTATTCCTGTACTAGATTTAATTTGATTTACAAATGAAGCTTCTAACGGTGCATCTGTTAAATCTAAAACTATATTTTGATTTGTTCTTCGGTCTAAAGCTCTTTGCGATAGTTCTGATAAAGGATTACTAAAGAATGCCTGAGCATTGGGTTTTGCATTAAAATAAACCCACGCTTCTTCCTGCGCAAAAATGGCAAACGAAACGAAGAATAAAAGAAAAGTAAAGTTATATCTCATAGTATACTTTTTATGGAATTTCTTCCTAAGAAAGTATAAAGCTAAGAAATTACTCCCGAACCAACTAATTCATTTTCTAAATACCAGGCAACAAATTGTCCTTCTGTAATAGCAGACTGAGGCTCATCAAAATGAACATACATTCCGTTTGCAAACTGATGTAAAGTTGCTTTTTGCAATGGCTGACGATAACGAATTCTCGCCATTACTTCCATCTGTTCGCCTTCTTTCAGTTTCAAATCTTCACGAACCCAGTGTACTTCAGAATTGCCAACAAATAAAGCTTTTTTAAACAACCCAGGATGATTACTCGTTAAACCAGTATAAATTGTATTGGTATCAACATCAGTAGCAATTACAAATAATGGGTCTGTAGTACCTCCAACATTCAATCCTTTTCTTTGTCCAACAGTAAAATAATGTGCTCCCTGATGTTTACCCATAACTTTACCCATTTCCGGACGGTAGTTCAGTTTTTGAGATTCGATTTTTAATTCTTCTTCTAAAGACAATCCAGCTTGCTTTTCAACATTGTATATAGGATCATTTTTATCAATCTGAACAATTGTACCTTCTTTTGGCTGTAATTTTTGCTGTAAAAATTCAGGTAAACGCACTTTTCCAATAAAGCAAAGTCCTTGCGAATCTTTCTTTTCGGCAGTAACCAATTCCATTTCGGCTGCAATTTCGCGAACTTCTGGTTTTGTCAAAGCCCCAATTGGAAACAATGCTTTTGATAATTGTTCCTGAGATAACTGGCATAAAAAATACGACTGATCTTTGTTAACATCATTTCCGGCAATTAATTGATAAACCGTTTTTCCGTCAACTTCAATTTCGCTTTTCTGGCAGTAATGACCAGTCGCAACATAATCAGCTCCAAGACTTAGAGCAATTTTCATAAAAACATCAAATTTGATTTCGCGGTTACAAAGCACGTCAGGATTTGGAGTTCTTCCTTTTTCGTATTCGTTGAACATATAATCAACGATTTTTTCTTTGTATTCTTCACTTAAATCAACTGTCTGAAACGGTATTCCAAGTTTTTCTGCAACCAATAAAGCATCGTTACTATCTTCTAACCAAGGACATTCGTTAGAAATAGTAACCGAATCATCGTGCCAGTTCTTCATAAAAAGGCCAATAACTTCGTATCCTTGCTGCTGCAATAAATAAGCTGCAACACTAGAATCTACTCCACCAGAAAGACCAACTACTACTCGTTTCATTTTAAAATATTTATTTTTACAAGGGTGCAAAGATACGCCATATTTTAGAAAATCGTAATGGTTTTGATTGGTTTATATAATCCGGTGGTAGATAAAACTTATGGTTTAAATACTTACTTTTAATATTCAATAAAATTGTCATGAAAAAATACATTTACAGCTTGTTTTTCTTTCTCATTTTTATGTCTTTAAGTGCGCAGAGATATTCTTCATCATTAGAAAATTACGAAGCATATAAGGCATTTAGAGGAAAACCTTTGTCTGATAAATTCTCGAATATCGTATCTGTAAAAGTAATTTACGATTTACGAAAACAGAAAATGTATTATTTCAACAGCACCTTAATTCCACTTCATTATGATTTCGTAATTAATTATCTGCATTACAATCAGGATTTAGAAGTTTTTAATAATGATAATTACAGCAATACTCAAAAAAACCGCGATTTTTTACTTGGAAATCTAAATCATATTAAAGGAACTGATAAATGGATTTTTGAATTGGCAGCTTCAGATCACATGCCTGTTGAACTTATAGAACGATTTTTCAATCTGGTTAAAAAATCAACTTTTATTGGCGAAAACCTAAAGTTTTATCTCAATAATCCAGAACAAATGGAATGGTTTCGTTTGGAACAGTTTAAAATACCTTGTGTAAAATCAGATTATATTTTTAATGAAATACAATATCAGGAAGTCGTTTCCGGAACCAATATTGGTATTTTAAGACAATACAAAATCAAGGATTTAGAAAAAGTAAAACCTAATCCGGATGAAATTGTTGTTTTAGACGGAACGCCGGATATTTTGCCAAACGTAAGAGGAATTATAGTCAACGAACTCCAAACGCCGCTAAGTCATTTGGTGCTTTTAGGCAAAAACAGAAAAATTCCAATTATGGCATATACAATGGCCTTAAAAGATGAAAACATAAAGAAACTAATTTCTAAAAAAGTAGAATTAAAAATCAAGTCTGATACTTTTTTTATTAAAGAAACT
This sequence comes from Flavobacterium johnsoniae UW101, assembly GCF_000016645.1. Lineage (NCBI taxonomy): Bacteria > Pseudomonadati > Bacteroidota > Flavobacteriia > Flavobacteriales > Flavobacteriaceae > Flavobacterium > Flavobacterium johnsoniae. The sequence continues at coordinate 2,862,045 of NC_009441.1, read as the reverse complement.
GATAAAAAAATAGTCCTTAAAACGAATTCAAAAAAGAAAAAACTCACTATTGATAACACGGTTACAGATTTAGTAGATTTATCTAAAATTCCAAAAAAAGGAGTAAATTATATTGGATCTAAGGCGCAGAACATGTCGTATTTAATTGCGATATCTAAAGAAATTCCGTTTAGAACTCCAGAAGATGCACATGCCATTCCGTTTTATTTTTATACAAAACATATTCAAAAAGAATCGATTTCGCCTCTAATAAAGGAGCTTTTGGCATTTCCTAATAAAGATTCTACGGTTTGGATTAATCAGCAGTTAAAAAAAATACGCGATGCCATTAAAAAAGAACCTGTAGATCCTGAATTAATTTCTAAACTGAATCTGGCTTTTAAAAATGCTAAATTCAAAAATTTCAGATTCCGCTCGTCAACAAATGCGGAAGATTTGGATGATTTTAACGGGGCAGGTTTATATGATTCTAAAACCGGAATTTTAGGCGACAGTATTAAAACATTTGAAAAAGCAATTAAACAAGTCTGGGCAAGTGTCTGGAATGAAGCTTCATATAATGAAAGAGAACTATTTGGAATCGATCAGCAGAATATTGCAATGGGTGTTTTGGTTCACCGTTCTTTTCCAGATGAACTGGCAAATGGCGTTGTGATTACAAAGAATATTTTCAGACAAAATTTTCCAGGAATTACAGTAAATGTTCAAAAAGGAGAAAACTCAGTTGTAAAGCCGGAAAAAGGTGAAATATGCGAACAGTTTGTGGCTTATCACTTTAATTCCGGAACTAACGATGATGATTTTGATGTTGATTATACTTCAAACTCAAATCTAAATGACAATGAACCTTTGCTAAGCAGAAAAGAAATGAGCCGGCTTTTTATGGTCAGTAAAAAAATTGAAGAAAAGATGTATCGTTATTGGCGAAAAAGTCTATTTCATCCTGTAGATATCGAATTTAAAATTGTGGGAGAAAATCGGGATTTATACATTAAACAGGTTCGCCCTTTTAATGATTAGGTACAATTGACATTTAGGCTATCGGTGGCGAAGAATAAATTTATTCTGCCACAGATTAAGGGATTATAAATTATTTAAAAATATGCTGGCAAACTCTCGCAGATTCTGCAGATCTAGCAGATTATTTTTCTGGAAACTTTATTAATAATCCCAGAGGGATTGCATATTTATAGAATAAAATGATTTTGTGTATAAACAAAGCCCCATCGGGGTGGCATATGGTAATTTCGCTCCTCTGGAGCTTTATTCGGTGCGAATAATCGCTTTTCTATAAATATTAAACTCCTGCGAAGCTTTTGAATTAACCTTAATAAAAAACCAAAAGATCTATTTCGTTTGTAACCGTATTGACCAAAACGATTTTAAAATCGAAATCTTTAATATTTATTTTTTCCTGAATTGCTCTGCGGATGTTTCCATTTTCTAAAGAAAAATCACTTACTAAAGGAATTTTCATATCGACTGCATTTAAATAGCTGGAAGCTTTTTTATTGACAATAACCGAGGCCGCAATATAAAAACCAATTATGATAACCTGAAAAAAGAGCAATATTTCAATTTTTTCAAAAGGATACATAATATCTAAAATAGAAAGTGTGATGGTAGCAAAAAGAAAAATTATAGCGTTTACTGTAAAGGATTGGGTTCTAAATCTCAGAATCGAAAAAATGGCGAATAAGCCAAAACCAATTCCAACACCGATTTCGATTTTTGTAAACAAATAGCAAAGCGAAAATGTACAAAGTCCCACAATTACCATTAATGGATTTATGGTTTCATTATCTTTTCGGTTAGAGAAAAAATACAGAACCAGTATCGAAAGAAACAATAACAAAAATCGTCCTGTAAGTTCGTTTAAATCCATTGAATCAAATTATTAGCAAATCAAATTTAAACAATTAGACAAAAAAAAAGAGCCGCAAATTCACAAATTTTAGTTTTATAATAAATTCGTGAATTCGCGGCTGAAAATTTTAAATATTTTAAAATCTTTAATTGCTCATTTTAGGTTTAGAATCAGCTTTATAGCTTGCTTTTGGGTCGCTCATATTTACTTCCTTAGTCAATTTGCCTTTAGTATAAAACTGCCACATTCCGGCTTTTTTTCCGTTTACAAATTTCCCCTTAGATGCTATAGCGCCGTCTGCGTCATAAAAAACGGCATCACCATTAAACTCATTATTTTTATATGTCGCATCTTCTAAAAGTGTTCCGTTTTGTCCGTATTTTTTATAATTCCCTTCTCTTGAACCATTCTGATACGTCATTTCTTCGGCAACTTTAGCATTTGGATAATAAACTGTTTTTAATCCTTGAAGTTTGCCGTTTTTATAGTTTTCAGTACTCATTAAAACTTTAGAAGCTTTGTGATAATATTTCCATTCTCCCTCTCTCTCCTTTCCTATTTCTTTTCCTTCGCTTACTTTATTTTTTTTCTGATCGTAAAAAATAGTGTATGAACTTCCATCATTAGCCGTAAAATCACGCGTTGCAATTATGTCGCCTTTTTGTGTGTCATCAAAAAAATTAAAAATTCCGGTTTCTTTTCCGTGGCTGAAAGTACCTTCATAACGAGGACGTTTAGATTCATAAACTCCTTTCCAGACACCGTCTTTTTTACCGTTTGCATCTAATTTATTAAACTCCGTTTGAGCGCTTAAAATAAAAACATTTAATAATGTCAGTCCAATTGCTAGTTTTTTAGAAATCATGTTTTATTCAATTTTTAAGTTAAACGAAAAATCGTTTCACAAAGTATAATTGGTGTTTCTCAAAAAATAAAATTTTGATTATTTTTCCTGAAAACCAACTCTCTAAAATAAAAAAATCCCGATTGAATCGAGATTTTTTTATTATTTAATTATTTCTTTTTATTTTGATTTTTCTTCGCCGCTTCTTGTTGTTCCATTACTTCCTGAAGACGCTGTTGGAATTTGCTTGGCTTTTTAGGTTCTCTTTGTTTGTTCTCCTGAATTTGAGCGTGAATTTTATCACTGTCTACAATATAATTTTTGATTACAAACATAATTCCAATAGTAATTAAGTTTGAAATAAAGTTATACAAACTCAATCCAGCTCCATAACTATTGAAGAAAATTAACATCATTAATGGCGAAACATAAATCATGATTTTCATCATTTTTGCCATATCCGGCATGCCTTCCTGCTGAGGCGCAGCCATTTGCTGATCTCCAGAAGTCATTTTCATGTAGAAGAAAATCGCAATTGCAGCCAAAATTGGGAACAAACTAATGTGATCTCCGTACAATGGAATATGGAATGGTAATTTTACAACTGAATCAAAAGATGATAAATCGTCTGCCCAAAGGAAACCTTTTTGTCTTAATTCAAAAGCAGCAGGGAAAAACTGGAACGAAGCATACATAAAAGGAAGCTGAATCAATGCCGGAATACATCCTGCCATTGGGTTTACTCCTGCTTTGTTGTACAGTTTCATTGTTTCCTGTTGTTTTTTCATTGGGTCTTTTTTGAATTTTTCTCCCAACTCTGCAATATCAGGACGTAAAACTTTCATTTTAGCCTGAGACAGGAACGATTTATAGGTAATTGGCGACATTGCCAATTTGATAATAATGGTAAAAATGATAATTGCAATTCCTAATGATAATCCAATTGTTGAACTTAAGAATCCAAATAATGGTACAAATATCAATTTATTAATCCATCCAAAGATTCCCCATCCCAGCGGAATAATTTTTTGGAAATTCTTATCATATGATTTTAAAACTTTATAATCTGCTGGTCCAAAATACCATTGCATTTTATAATCAATTTCGCCATTTGAAAATGCTAATGGAACGTTTGCTTTGAACTGTTTAGTAAAAACAGTGTCGATTTTTTCGTCATTTACTAAATTAGTTGACTCCAATTTAGTAGTTTCAAATGGTTTATCTGTTACTAAAATAGAAGTAAAGAAGTGTTGTTTGTAAGCTATAAAACTAACTTTATCAACTGTTTCTTCTTCATGTTTTCCTAAACCTGCATAATTTATCTTCCCATCTTCATGCTCATAATAAATTTCAGCATAACGGTTTTCATAAGAAATACTTTTTTCGTTTCTGTAAGTTTTTAAATCCCACTGTAAATCCAATGGTTTAGCCGAATTTAAAACTTTGTTTAATCCTTGAGAACGAACATCAAAACCAACTAAATAATCATTTGGTTTTAATACATATTTATATTCTAAAAATTCATTAGCCCCAGCTTTTAAACGCATAGATAAAACCTGATCTGCTCCAATTTTTTCTAAAGTTGGTTCGAAAAACAAATCTTTAGTATTTAAAGTTCTGTTATCGACTGTTTGCAGCTGAATATTTAAATGAGCATTATTGTCTTTAATCAATTCAACTAACTGACCTGAATTTTTTTCAAACTTTTTAAATTCTTTTAAAGTAGCTTCAACTATATAACCACCTTTATTAGCGATTTTAAGTTTGATCTTTTCATTTTCAATAGTTGTAAAAGCTTCTTTTGCAGAAGGAAGCGCAGCAGAATATGCAAAACCGCCTAAAGTTTTTTGCAATTGTGCCAATTGAACTGTATCACCTGGTGTTACCGCAGTTGGAGCAACAGCTGTTTTAGCTTTATCAGCTTTTGCCTGAGCTTCTTGTTTAGCTACTAATTCTTTCTTGGCTTTTTCAGCAGCAATTTCTTTCTCAGAAGGCTGATTTTGATACATGATCCAAATCAAAATTCCGAATATCAATACAAAACCAATGATTGAATTAAGGTCTAATTTTTTTTCTTCCATTATTAATTTAAAAAAGTTATTCGTTGAAGCTTATTAGTAATGAGTTGATCTCAAAAGTTACATTCTTCTCAGAATATTAATTATTATTTTTTATGCGCATTTACAGCAGCTGCCACAAAGTTTACAAATATTGGGTGCGGATTTGCAACTGTACTTTTGTATTCTGGGTGGTATTGTACACCAATAAAAAACGGGTGGTTTTCAAGCTCTACGATTTCAACTAATCCGGTATCCGGGTTTACTCCAGATGCTTTTAAACCTGCTTTCTGTAATTCATCAGCATATTTATTATTGTACTCATAACGGTGGCGGTGACGTTCTGAAATTGTTTTTTCACCGTAAATTCTGTGTGCCAGTGTATTTGGTTTAATATCACATTTCCAAGCTCCTAAACGCATTGTTCCGCCTTTATCTGTAATATTTTTTTGCTCTTCCATTAAATTCACAACCGGATGAGGCGTTTTCTCGTTCATCTCTGTTGAATTGGCATCGGCATAACCTAAAATATTTCTAGAATACTCGATAACAGACATCTGCATTCCTAAACAAATTCCGAAAAACGGAATATTGTTTTCACGAACATAACGAACTGCTTCGATTTTTCCTTCAATACCTCTTTCTCCAAATCCTGGAGCAACTAAAACTCCGTCAAGAGTTCCTAATTTCTCTTCTACGTTATCAGCATTAATATGCTCTGAGTGAATTGAAATTACATTTACTTTAGTTTCATTTGCAGCACCTGCATGAATGAACGCCTCTAAAATAGATTTGTAACAATCCTGCATTTCTACATATTTTCCAACCAAACCAATATTTACAGTTTGTTTTGGACTTTTTAATCTTTTTAAGAAAGTATTCCAGTTTTTAAGATCCGGAGATGCTTTTTTAGGCAGATCTAATTTCTTTAAAGCTACAACATCTAATCCTTCTTCAAGCATTAAATTTGGAACTTCATATATAGTAGAAGCATCAATAGACTGGATAACTGCTTCTTTTTTAACATTACAAAACAAAGCTAGTTTTTGACGTAATTCCTGAGATAATTCGTGCTCAGTTCTACAAACCAAAATATCAGCTTTAATTCCGCTTTCCATTAAAGTTTTTACAGAGTGCTGTGTTGGCTTTGTTTTCAACTCACCAGCTGCAGCCAAATAAGGAACTAAAGTTAAATGAATAACAATTCCATTATTTTCTCCTAATTCCCAAACTAACTGACGAACAGATTCTATATAAGGTAATGATTCAATATCACCTACAGTTCCACCAATTTCAGTAATTACAATATCATAATCGCCAGATTTACCCAGCAACTGCATTCTGTCTTTGATTTCGTTTGTGATGTGAGGAACAACCTGAACTGTTTTTCCTAAAAACTCTCCTCTTCTTTCTTTTTCAATAACCGAAAGATACACTCTTCCTGTAGTAACGTTATTGGCCTGAGAAGTAGGAACGTTAAGAAAACGCTCGTAATGACCTAAATCTAAATCTGTTTCTGCACCATCATCTGTTACATAACATTCTCCGTGCTCATACGGGTTTAGTGTTCCCGGATCCACATTAATATACGGATCAAATTTTTGAATAGTTGTACGGTATCCTCTTCCTTGTAACAATTTTGCTAAAGATGCTGCAATGATCCCTTTTCCTAATGAAGAAGTCACACCGCCTGTAACAAAAATATATTTTGTTTGATTCATTCTGTTGTTGTTTGTAAGTAGTTGTGTAAAAAACTTGGCAAAAGTACAAATTTAATTAGACAATTTATCAATTCGATAATGAGATAATTTGCAAATTTTTAAACAGATTGATTACTTGGTTTTGTAATCGATAATTTTAACTTTTAATTAGAGATTTTTTTAAAGAATATCCTTATTTCTGATTGAAAAATGTTTTTGAGAAACTTAAAAAAATAAGGTTAATTTATTAGATATTCGTTTGAAGTAATACGAAGGTGATAAGAAAGGTTTTAAAACAAAAAAAATATTATAATTTAAAAACACTGACTTGTACACATTATATGAATTCAGTCTTGAATTCTGTGGTATCACTTTGTTTTTAGAAATTATAATATTTTTGTATTTCAAACTTATATAAAAAAAATCAAACAACCAAAGATTTTTCTTACTATTTTACAGGTTTAGGATATTGTTTCTTAATATTTCGTATCAATTCTTCTAAACCATTAAGTTTTAACTCATAAATAAGCTGTAACTGCTGGCCTAATTCTCCTTTTGGAAAACCTTTATTATGATACCAAACCACATAGTATTCTGGTAAATCAATTAAAAAACGTCCTTCGTATTTCCCGAAAGGCATTTTAGTATGTGCTAATTTTATGAGAAGTTTTTTGTCTTGTTCCATTTTTTTAAGAAAAAAGAAGCAAGAAGAAAGAATATATACTATTCCTCCTTCTTGCTTTTGATTGCTTACAAAGCTATTATTATTTTTCTTCTTTTGCTACAGATTAAAAAATAGTTTTCAGTCTTGTTTTTCAGTCTCAGTATCAAATTGACTGCTCATTGACACTGCAAACTGTGACTCCGACTGACAACTAAAAAGCTTAGCATCTTAATAATGCCATCTCACAAAAGCTTCCATTGCAGCATAACTTGCCAAACCTAATTGCTGATACAAAGCTGCTGTTTCGCTGTTTCGGTCTTCGGCTCTCTGCCAGAACTCTCTTGCATCAGTTCCCTGAAAAACAACACCGTCTTTTTGCGACTGGTGCTTGAAGATTCCGTGACGTTTTGCCAAAACCTGATCCGGGCTCATTGGTACCGCCATTTCTACTTCATCAATTCCCCATTCCTGCCAAGCACCGCGGTATAACCATAACCAGCAGTCGTTCATAAACTCTTTTGGTTTTAAAACTTTTACAGCTTCAAAAATAGCATCCAGACAAACTTTGTGTGTTCCGTGCGGATCTGCTAAATCTCCTGCTGCGTAGATTTGGTGCGGTTTAATTTTTTCAATTAAATCTACTGTTAACTGAATATCTTCTGGTCCAATTGGTTTTTTCTCAATTGTTCCCGTTTCATAGAAAGGTAGTTCCATAAAATGAATCTGACTGTCTGGCAGACCAACAAAATGACTTGTTGCTCTTGCTTCTCCTTTTCTAATTAATCCTTTTATATATCGTACTTCAGGAATATCAATTTCACTGTTCTTTTTATTTTCTAAAAAGGTTTGTGCTTTTTGATAAATGTTATCAGCTTCTTCGCTCTTGATTCCGAATTTTTCATTGTAATCAATTACGAATCTGGCAAAACGCAATGCTTCATCATCGGCAACAGCAATATTCCCTGATGTCTGATAAGCTACGTGCACTTCATGCCCCTGCTCCTGCAAACGCATAAAAGTTCCTCCCATACTAATAATATCATCATCTGGATGCGGACTAAAAATCAATACGCGCTTTTTAGCAGGCTCAGCTCTTTCAGGACGATTTGCATCTTCTGCATTTGGTTTTCCGCCCGGCCAGCCTGTAATTGTATTTTGTAATTTATTGAATATCTTGATATTGATATCGTATGCCGGACCAGAATCTGCTAATAAATCGCTCATTCCGTTTTCGATATAATCAGCATCAGTAAGCATTAAAATTGGTTTTTTAAGATCCAGAGCCAATCCTAAAACTGCTTTACGAGTTAATTTATCTGTCCAGACAATTTTCTCTACAAGCCATGGTTTGTTGATACTTGTAAGTTTTGAAGAAGCTTCTTTATCTAAAATAAAAACTGCATTATCGTGTTCTTGCAGGAATGAAGCCGGAACTCTGTTTGTAACTTCATCTTCAACCGATTTTTTTACAATATTGGCTTTTCCTTCACCCCAAGCTAATAAAATAACTCTTTTAGCCTCCATGATTTTTTTAACCCCAAGTGTAATTGCAGTTCTTGGCGTATTATTTAATCCGAAGAAATCTTTACTTGCAGCAACTCTTGTAATATGATCCAAAGCTACTAAACGTGTTTTTGAGTTTTGAAGCGATCCTGATTCATTAAAACCAATATGTCCGTTTCCTCCAATTCCAAGAATCTGCAAATCAATGCCGCCCAGGGCTTCAATTTTAGCCTCATATTCGTGGCAGTAGTCTGCAATTTGTTCTTTAGTTAAAAGTCCGTCTGGAACATGAGCATTTTCAGGTAAAATATCCACATGATCAAACAATAATTCTTTCATAAAACGAACATAACTATTGATAGAGTTTGGCTCCATCGGGTAATATTCGTCAAGATTAAAACTGATTACGTTTTTAAAACTCAAACCTTCTTCTTTATGCAGACGCACTAATTCAGCATACAAACCTTTTGGAGAAGAACCTGTAGCCAAACCTAAAATACAAGGCTTGTTTTCTTTTTGTTTTGATTGAATTAAAGCTGCGATTTCCTGTGCAACTGCTTTTGAAGCTTCGTTTGAATTTTCAAAAACAACGGTATTGATGTTTTCGAAGCGTTTTTCAAAACCGGTTGCTTTGTCTATTTTACTTTTTAACATGATATAGTTTTTTTTATTCTTCAGATTATGTGTGCTGGGTTAAAACCCTAAAATTTCATTTTTCAATTGAAAAAACGCAAGTCAAATCATTGCTAAAATAATAGCAATCAATACCATATAAAGATAAAACCTTTATAAATGGAATACAACAAAATTTAAATTATTGATTTGGAGTAGAATTTGGAATATCATTTTTATCTCACTTAGAGATTCCAAATAATATTAAAAAAGTGATTCTCGTTTTCACTTTTTAAGACTGCGTTATTTTTGCATTAACATGCGTATTTTTTGCAAGACAAAGATACTTCAATATATTTTTAAGACCCAAAATTTGGCATGAATATTTTGTTAATTTTTGCATTTATATGAATTGCATAAAAAAAGCTGCCAATATTGACAGCTTTTTATACTATATTCTAAAAAAATTATTCCCAATTAAAGGTTACATTTTTTTCAATTTCTGAACTTAAACTCAAAAACACCGGACAAGTCATTGCAGCACGTTCTAAAATGGTTTTACTTTTTTCATCGGCATTGCTTTTCATTTGAAAAACAATTTCAATTGCGCCAATTCTTCTTGGCTCAGCATTCATTATTTTTGTTACTTCGGCTGTAGAGCCGGTAAAATCTACTTCTAAATCACGAGCTTTGATGCCCATAATTGTCATCATACAGCTTGCCAAAGCATTTGCAACTGTATCTGTTGGAGAAAAAGCTTCTCCTTTTCCGTTATTATCAAGCGGTGCATCAGAAATGATTTCACTTCCTGATTGTATATGAATTGATTTTGTTCTTAAATCGCCTAAGTAAGTTACTTTTGATGTCATTAATTTGCTGCTTTTAAAGTTAAGTCTGAATCGTAATATAAAATGTAGACACCTTTATTTGAGTGTCCGCCATCTTCTTTTTTATAAAATTGAAATTTATTGTCAACCTGTTGTGTTGTCATTAAATCTGCTGTTTCCTGATACGTTTTTCCCTGAACCAAACGCATCATGGTATCAAAAGTTACATCAAAACCTCTTGTTGCGTATGTATTTGGATAGGCTTTATTTTTCAATTTATATTCTTTTTTGAAAATTGCAGCTCCTTGTTCGTCACTGTCGCGAGTTACAGAAGGATACATTAATTTCAACTGAACCAAATTATCAAAACTAATCTCGTCTGTATCAAGCGTACTGTTTGGTTCTAGAATTACCAACTGCACCTGACATGTTTTTTGAGAATCAATCAAAGCTTTTATAGTTGCTTTTATCATCGCCGTATTTCCTGTTTCCATTACCACATAATTCAAACGTGTCGGCAGTAAAAGGCTTTTTAAATTGGCAGCATCTAAACCTCCGGTTTCTGTTAATCCGGCAAAAACAACTCCTTTTTGATTTTGTTTGATATAATTGATAACCGATTCTTTTTTCTTGTCTACAACAGCCACAATGTTTCCGTTTTTAGCTCTCATATAATCAAAAATCGCATTTCGAACTACATCATTTGATGGAACTGTCTGATATAAATTATCGATAGGATTTGCCGCATCTTTTGACAATGGCGAAATCACCGGAACATTGTATAAACGAAGCGAATTTGCTGTAGATTCTGCATTATTTTGGTAAAACGGCCCAACAACTGCATCTGCTTCCTGCAATTTATTCTGCGCAATTAAAGAAGCAATATTCGATGTAGTTTTAGTTTCCTGCGAATCGTAAATCGAAACATCAATTGGCAGTTTTAATGTTTTAGCAGAGTCTATTGCCATCATGGCTCCAGAATAAAAATCAAGTGTCATGTTTAAAAATTTGTCTGTTTTTAAACGTGCCGCCATTCCGGTTGTATCAGTTTGTAATTTTGCTAAATTAAAAGGAAGTAATAAAACTAATTTCTGGCGGTCATTTTGTCCTTTTTTCTTAGTTAATTCAACAATTTCAGGATCTGCCGAAACAGTTTCAGATTTTACCTTATCTATAATTTTAATACCGCCTCCTGTATTTTCTGCAGGTTTTTCAACTACTACCGGTGTAGAAACAGCTACTTTTTCAGCTGGCTGAGATTGAGCCACGATTGGTGCCGGTGCTACATATCCCGCAGGAACTTTAAGAACCATTCCTTCTTTTACTCCTTCTGATAATGACGGATTTAAAGCAACTAACTCATCTTGTGTTAAATGAAAAACTCTACCTAAACTATAAAAAGTCTCTTTTGGTTTTACTTGATATTCCATATAAGAAACTGTTTTTTTAGATTCAGTTTTCTTAGGTTCTTCAGCTTTAGAAACCGGCGCCGCAGTTTCTGTTTTTGGAGCAGTTCCTTTTATAGTAACTCTGTATCCAACTGGTAAGCTGGAAACGATTTCAGGATTTCTTTTCTCTAAATCTTCAACTGTTGTATTGTATTGTTTTGCAATCGAATACTTTGTTTCTTTTGCCTGAACCTCATGGTATACATATTTTTCTGGTCCTTTTTCTTTTGTTTTTTTCTCTGCTGCAGCTGTATTTTTAGGAGCTGCTCCTTTTGCAGGAATCACAAGTTTCTGACCAATCTGAACCCCGTTCTTTTCAAGAATTGGATTTGCCGCTTTTAAGGCTTCATCAGAAATGCCATATTTTTTTTCGATGCTGTAAAAAGTTTCTTTTGGCTGTACTTCGTGAATAATTTCTTTAGAATTACCTGTCGATTTCGCCTCAGCTGTTTCTTTTTTATCCGCATTTTTATTTGCCGCAGCCGGAATCAATAAAACGGTATTAGGCTTTACTCCGCTGCGTGCATCAGGATTTAATTCATAAATATCGTAAGGTGTGACTTTGAATTTTTGAGCAATCTGATTGATTGTTTCTCCGCTGGATACAGTATATTTAATTACTTTTCCCTGCGAAAAAGCAGAACAGGTTATAAAAAAAACAAAGAATAATAATGTCGAAAAATATTTCATAATAAAGCTTAAAACAATTTTAATTTCTAATTCAAAAACAAGATACTAATTTCCTGCATACAAGATTCGCGCCATTTGTTAATCTTTTTTATTACTATCGAAGATCAATTTCTAACTTCGTAATAACAATATTCTTATATAACTCATCTTCTTCCTTTTTCTTGCACTGATATAAAACTTCGTCCATATTTTGGAACTTATCAGCATATACATAATAAGAAAGGCTGTTTATATTAAAGAAAAAACCAGCGTTAAAGTTACCTGAATCAATAAGCTGCATAATTAACTTATCTCTTGGTACTGCGTCTGTAAATATACCTAAAACTAAGTAATAGCCGTTCGAAACTTCTTTAAGATTATCATAAACTTCGATCTTTATATTTTTTTCATTCTTTAAAGGATTCTCTTTCAGCTCCCGACGCATCTCTTCTAATGAAACTATTTTTGAAGTTTCTGCACCGTTTGATTTTTTAACAGCTTCATCCTGGTATTTCTTTAATTTTACCAAAGCCAGTTTATCATCAAATTTTCGGGCTTCCATACTATAATAAGATGCTTTGCTGATATGACGTTTTACTTCAATTTGTTTTTGAGTGTCCAGCGAATCAATTTTAGAAATCAGCAGCTGATTTTTGGCATCACCCTGTTCCTGCTCGATTTTATAACGTTTAATTTCTTCTAAAGAAAGTCTCTGCTGAATTGAAGTAACATTATTATTTTTTTCGCTTTCTCGGATTTTCTTTTTGTATTCCTGATTTTCTTCTACAGCAATTTTCTCAACTTTATTCATTAATCCTGCATAAGCTTTACGGTTTTCAGCAAGTTCTTTTTTCAATTGAGAAGATAATTCACTGGTTTTTCCGATGCTTTCATACGATTGTTTTTCTAAACGTTTCGATTCATCAACATTTAAAATATCCATTCGTTTTAATTCTTTCAAATCATTATTCATCGTATTTACCAATGAATCTAATTTAGCCATTAAAACGTCCTGAACATTTTTATTGGCTTCTAAAACCAAACGCAGTTTTTCTACCGAGTTTTCTTTAGAACCATTCATATCATTTAGATTCACTTTTAAATCATTAATCTTTATGATCTTCTGATTCATTTCTTTTTGAACAACCAATCTGTCTTTTAAATCTTCTATTTCAACCGTTTTGGCTTTTGTTTTCTCAACTACAACTTGTTTTTCGGCAAGGGCAAGCATTAACTCTTCGCTTTCGTTTGCTGGCTTTATTTCTTTTGTATTGATCGCTAATTTGTTTCCAACAATTAATCCGTTTACAATTTCCGGATTTTGAGATTCTAACTGTCCGATTGAAATACCGTATTTTTTAGAAATCGAAAATTTAGTTTCTTTTGGTTCAACCACATGAAAAACTGTTTCCTGATTTATAACGCGGACTCTTCCGTCTAAGGTTTTTCTTTTATTCGGAATAGCGATTGTCTGCCCAATCTGCAATCCGTTAATCAAAATATCTTTGTTGAGATTTTCTAAATCCTGAACCGAAACATTGTATTGTCTGGCAATACTAAACAAAGATTCTTTTGCCACAACCTGATGTGTCACTTTTGATGAACCTGCTGTTTCAGTTTTAGATAAATTTGAAGAATTTGGAATATTTAATTCCTGCCCCACTTGAAGTCCGTTTATCAAAATCGCCTGATTGGCATTTTGAATAGCTTCTACCGAAACATGGTATTGTTTTGATAAACCGTACAGCGTTTCTTTTTCTCCAACTATGTGGGTAATCTGCTGGTCTGAATTTGTTTTTTCTGAAGAATGAACGGGAATCTTAATAATTTGACTGTCTTTGATTCCGTTTTGCGATTCGGGGTTGAGTTTGTAAATCTCCTCTACAGAAACCTTGTATTTTTGGGCAATGAAATAAGCAGTTTCTCCTTTTTGAATTTTGTGCTCAATTATTGAATCTTGTGCAGTGATTTTGTTAAAAGACAAAACAAACACAAGAGAAATCGTTAAAAGTTCTCTCATAAATAGTAGGTTATAAAAAATTAAGGCCTTACAAATGTAAGACCTTAATTTTAAAATACGCTGCTATTCCCACTCAATTGTTGCAGGTGGTTTTGAACTAATATCGTAAACTACACGATTCACGCCTTTTACCTTATTGATAATATCATTTGATACTTTCATCAAGAAATCATACGGTAAGTGAACCCAGTCAGCAGTCATACCATCTGTTGATTCTACTGCTCTAAGCGCTACTACTTTTTCGTAAGTACGCTCATCGCCCATAACTCCAACACTGTTTACTGGAAGCAAAATGGCTCCCGCCTGCCAAACTTTGTCATATAATCCCCAAGATTTTAATCCTTCTATAAATACAGAATCGACATCTTGTAAAATTTGTACTTTCTCCGGCGTAATATCTCCTAAAATTCTAATTGATAATCCTGGTCCTGGGAAAGGGTGTCTTCCTAATAATTCAGGATCTATTCCTAATGTAGCTCCAACTCTACGAACTTCGTCTTTAAACAACATTCTAAGCGGTTCTACAATTTTTAATTTCATATAATCCGGCAATCCACCCACATTGTGGTGCGATTTAATAGTTGCTGATGGTCCTTTTACCGAAACAGACTCAATTACGTCTGGGTAAATTGTTCCCTGCGCTAACCATTTTACGTCTTCTAATAAGTGTGATTCATCATCAAAAACTTCGATAAATACACGACCAATTGTTTTACGTTTTGTTTCTGGATCGCTGATTCCTGCTAATTCGCCAAGGAAACGATCTCCGGCATCTACACCTTTTACATTTAATCCCATTCCTTTGTATTGATCTAATACATTTTGGAATTCGTTTTTACGTAAAAGTCCGTTGTTAACGAAGATGCAATATAAATTTTGTCCGATTGCTTTGTTTAATAAAACTGCTGCTACAGTAGAATCTACTCCTCCAGATAAACCAAGAACCACTTTATCGTTTCCTAATTTTTCTTTTAATTCTGCCACCATTTCGTCAACGAAAGCATTTGGAGTAAAGTTTTGAGGAACTTCAGCAATTTTTACCAAGAAGTTTTCCAGCATTTTTTTACCATCTGTTGAATGGTAAACTTCTGGGTGATATTGAATAGCATAAGTAGTTTCGCCTTCAATTTTATAAGCTGCGTATTCTACGTCATGCGTGCTTGCTAATTTTACAGCATTTGTTGGAAGCGCTTTGATACTATCGCTGTGGCTCATCCAAACCTGGCTGTTTTCTGAAACTCCTTCGAAGAAAGTCTCGCCTTCTTTAATATAAGACAAATTTGCTCTTCCGTATTCTCTTGTATTAGAAGCTGCCACTTCTCCACCGCTGAAATGAGCTAAATATTGAGCTCCGTAACAAACAGCAAGCAAAGGCATTTTACCTCTAATTTGTGATAAATCAGGATGCGGCGCATCTTCTCCTCTAACAGAGAAAGGGCTTCCTCCTAAAATTACGGCTTTATAACTTGATAAATCACTTGGAATGTGATTGTAAGGAAAAATTTCGCAGAATATATTTAATTCGCGAACTCTACGCGCAATAAGCTGAGTATATTGCGATCCGAAATCTAAAATAAGTACGTTGTGTTGCATGCGCAAAAATACTTTTTATATTCGAAATTGAAAAATTGGAACAATGAAAAAAAATATTTTTTTTTCATTGTTCCAATTTTTAGGTTCAAAGGCTTAGAGAGACAAAGGTTCAGAGTTTTTTATTTTGCTTTGCACCTTTGGGACTTTGAACCTTTGATCCTTATTTTTTTTAAAACATTATTTGCTTTGTTCCTTTGAACCTTTGCATCTTTGAAAAAAAACAAAAAACCAAACAATCCAAAAATTCGTATCTGTAGAAAAACCTATTTAAATTAAACTATGAAATCAAAACTTATTACCTTGACAGCTTGTTTATCAATCTTTTTTACTTCTTGTGATGCTGTTGATGATTTATTGACGTTTACTATATCGAATAACACTTCGATAAAAATTCAAAGCACATCACCTATTAATCTGCCGTCGGAAATAATCACTCCGGATGTTACTACTAATTCTACTGCTGAATTTGAAAACAACAAAACCAAAGCCAATCTGGTAAAAGATGTACATATCAAATCGCTTAAGCTTTCTATTTCTGATCCTTCAGATAAAACTTTTACTTTTTTAAAATCGGTTCACATATATATATCGACTACTAATTCTGACGAAATAGAATTGGCTTATCTGGATAACATCAACTCATCAAGCAGCGAAATTGATTTGGTTTGTACTGATGCAAGATTAGACCAGTACATTAAAGCTGACAGCTATAAAATTAGAACTAAGGTTACTCTTAAAGAAACTCTTACTAAAGATGTAACGGTTAAAGCTGATATGAAGTTTAAAGTTACTGCAGATCCTTTTTAATTTAAGGTTCTAAGGTGCTAAGTTTATTTTAAGGATTTAGACACAATAAAAAAAGAGGTTCTAAAATTAGAACCTCTTTTTTTTATTATATTTTTCCTTTCAAAGTAAAAACTCAGAAACTTAGAAGCTAAAAAAATCACTCTTTCGTAACAACTACCGAAGCCTTAAATCCTGCTGCAAGATTATCCCAGTAATCATTTGTTACTAACTGGCCTTTGTCATCATAAATCTGAATTTCGGCTGTGTTTCCTCCCAGAGTACCAATATTTAAAGCCTCAAAATCTAATTTATTAAAACCTTCTGCAAGATTTATTTTTACCTGTTTAAAGTTGGCATCTAATAATATCTGGCTTGCGATTACCACTTCATTTGAAGAAACTTTGACCAAATCTCCGTCGATAGCCCCAAAGTCACGAAGTTTGACAATAAAATATTCTGATTTGGTTTTAAAATCACCCAGTGAAATATTCTTCTTGACCAATGTTCCTCTTCCCTCTCTTAAACCGGCATCTTTTAATGCTTTGTTTAAATCTTTCTCCATTTTATCTACATACAAATCTCCCGGATTAGCAAAATCATTTTGCTGATACATCGAAAATTTGCTTTTTTCCTCACCAATCTGAAATTGAGATTTTGGAGTTATTGTTGTATTATCAAAAACATTAGGTGTTTTTATTCCCGGAATATCAGCAGTTTCTGCCTGCGGGTCTTTAACCTGCGGAAGCGGCGTTTTTTTCTTGGTGCTAAACTTTGGTGCAGGAATAGGTTTGTATTTTGTACCAAATTCTTGCGCTGAAACACTGACAGCGGCAAAAAATAATATGAAAAATAAAATATGCTTCATTGAAAAGAGATTATCGAATCGGCTTAAAAATTTTTTATCTGTAATAAAGTATAGCTTCACAAAAATAACATAAATAAGTTTGGCGCGACAACTTTAAGACTATTATAACAATATATTAGGCTAATTTTTGGAATCAAAAAACCTGCCAAAAAAAATACCATACTTTAAAATATTTTAAATTTATAGAGTAATAAATTTCTCCTAAAATAGCCTTCACCACTTTGATAGTTAACAACTTATTATTAACTTCAATACCTCATTTTATTTTATCTTAAATTTCAAAAAAGATGGATTATATCGACTATTATAAAACATTAGACGTTTCAAAATCAGCAACAGAAGCCGAGATTAAAAAAGCATATCGAAAACTGGCCAGAAAATATCATCCCGATTTGAATCCGAATGATAAAGAAGCCGAGAAAAAATTCAAGGAAATAAACGAAGCAAACGAAGTTTTAAGCAATCCCGAAAATCGTAAAAAATACGATAAATACGGAAAAGACTGGAAACATGCTGACGAATTTGAAAAAGCAGGTTACGATCCTAATCAGCAGCAATATACAAGACAACAGAGCAGCGGTCAGGATTTTTCTGGTTTTGGAGGAGGAGATTTTTCAGGAAGTGATTTTTCAGATTTTTTTAATTCGATGTACGGTTCTTCCGGCAGAAGCAGCCGAGGCCAGTCGAAATACAGAGGACAGGATTTTAATGCTGAATTACAATTAGATCTTGCTTCTGCTTATACAACACACAAACAAAGTTTAACCGTAAACGGCAAAAATATCCGAATTACAATTCCTGCCGGAGTAGAAAACGGCCAGGTAATTAAAATTCCGGGTCATGGAGGCCCCGGAGCAAACGGAGGACCTAACGGCGATTTGTATATCACTTTTATAATCGAAAACAATTCTGATTTTAAACGAGAAGGAAACAATTTATATTCTAATGTTGATTTAGACCTTTATACAGCTGTTTTAGGAGGTGAAATCAATATCAAAACTTTTGATGGAAAAGTAAAAATCAAAGTTCCTGCCGAAACTCAAACCGGAACAAAAGTCAAATTAAAAGGAAAAGGTTTTCCGATTTACAAAAAAGACAATCAGTTTGGGGATTTATACGTAACGTACAATTTGAAAATTCCCACCCAATTATCTCAAAAAGAAAAAGAGTTGTTTGCCGAATTATCTAAACTAAGAAATCATGAGTAATAAAAACTTAATCCAAATAAAACAATTTTGTGTGTATCATGAAATTGAAAACACCTTTATAAAAGAACTTAACAGTTATGGTTTAGTAGAAATTATAATTGAAAAAGATGACGAATATTTACAGCCGGAACAACTGCCTGCATTAGAAAAAATGATTCGAATGCATTATGACCTTAATATCAATTTAGAAGGTATTGATGCCATTTATCATTTATTGAATAAAATTGAAACACTACAGCAGCATCTTACCAATACACAAAATAAGCTTAGAATTTACGAGGAAAACCAAACCGATTAAAGCGTATTGAAATATCACAAAAAAATAGGATTTTCAAAATGATTTCAAGTCTTTATAATTCTTTTTGCCAAGCTTATTTCATAAATTGCAGCGCATTAATTAACCTGAATTTGTTTTTAAAAATCTCATAAAACAATTCGAAAAAACTCATAAAATGAAAAGAGAAAACATCTTAACAGGATCGCCGTGGGAAGACAAAATGGGATACTGCCGCGCTGTAAGAATTGGCAATATCATCGAAGTTTCGGGCACAGTAGCAATTGTTGACGGCGATAAGGTAAAAGCCGACGATGCTTATGCTCAGACTTATAATATAATTGAACGCGTTGAAAAAGTGCTGCAAGACTTAAATGTTGGAATTAAAGACGTAATCAGAACACGCATTTTTACAACAAATGTTGATACTTTTGAGGAAGTTGCAAGAGCACACTCTGCTTTTTTTAAAGATGTAAAACCAACTACAGGCTTTTATGAAATCAGTAAATTAGTTGCTCCTGAATATTTGGTTGAAATTGAATTTACAGCTGTAGTTCAGTAATTTTAGCAGCCACGAATTTTAAAAAAAATCATTTTTAATCCATTTAATCTGTGAAAAATCGTGAAATTCGTGGCTGAAATAATTTTACTCTTTGAATGACTTCTCAAAACACTAAACAATTCCTTCTTTCTCTTCCAAAATGGATTCTTATCTGTGCTTTAATTGGTATTTTATCAGGATCTGCATCTGCTTTTTTTCTTGTATCTTTAGAATGGGTAACACAGTTTAGAATTCAGCACGACTGGATTATCTGGCTTTTGCCTTTTGGCGGATTATTGGTTGGTTTGAGTTATTATTATTGGGGAGAATCGGTTGTAAAAGGCAACAATTTATTGCTTGAAGAATACGAAAAACCCAAAAAAGTCATTCCGTTTAAAATGGCACCTTTGGTTCTTTTAGGCACTTTACTTACTCATTTGTTTGGAGGTTCAGCCGGACGCGAAGGTACAGCCGTACAAATGGGAGGCGCAATCGCAGATCAATTCACTAAAATTTTTAACTTAGATAATGCAGAACGCCGAATTCTTATTATTCTGGGTATCAGCGCAGGTTTTGCCTCTGTTTTTGGAACACCCTTAGCAGGCGCTGTTTTTGCTTTAGAAGTTTTGTACTTCAGTAAAATCAATTTTAAAAGCGCTTTACTTTCTTTTGTAGTTGCTTATGCTGCTTATTTTACGGTAGAATTCTGGAAAATAAAACACACACATTACAGTATTCCGGTTGTTCCCGAACTTAATTTCGACACTATATTTTATACCATATTACTCGGACTTCTTTCAGGCTTTGCTGCGTTATTATTTTCGAGAAGCACACATTTCTGGGGTTCACTTTTCTCTAAAAACATCAAATATCCGCCGCTTCGTCCAGTTATTGGCGGTGTCGTTTTAGCTGTTGCTATTGCCGGTTTAGGTTTTACTAAATTCTCCGGACTTGGTGTGCCAGTTATTGTTGACTCATTTTCAAATCCAAGTGAATGGTATGATTTTCTGCTCAAAATTCTATTTACAGGATTCACTTTGGGAGCAGGCTTTAAAGGCGGAGAAGTAACACCTTTATTCTTTGTCGGCGCCACATTAGGAAGCGCATTATCAATATTTATCCCAATGCCTATTGCGCTTTTAGCCGGAGTTGGTTTCGTGTCTGTTTTTTCTGGTGCAACCCACACTCCTATTGCCTGCACTATTATGGGAATGGAATTATTTGGCATTCAGCCCGGAATTTTCATTGCTCTAGGATGTACAATAGCGTATTTTTCTTCAGGTTCTGTTGGTATTTACAAATCACAAATCGTTAAAGGTGCGAAGTATAAATTGTACCAAAGATTTCAGAAAAAAGAACTTCAAAATTTGTAAAATAAATTCCAAGTTTTGAATTTTAAATTCAAAAACTGAACTGATTACTGCGACTGTGACTGAAAACTAAAATTATTTTCAGCATTACATTAAAAAAATGTAAATTCGCACACTATGAAAATACAAGATATTCAGGCAATTCAATTATTGCTTGCTGCTCCAAAGAAAATTGTAATAATTCCGCACAGAGGCCCAGACGGCGACGCTATGGGTTCTACTCTTGCATTATACCATTTTTTATTAAAAAACAATCATCAGGCAACAGTAATTGCTCCTAATGATTTTCCTGATTTTCTGGCTTGGCTTCCAGGTTCTGAAACGGTAAAAATATTTGAAAAAGACACTGAAAACTGCATCAAAATATTAGAAGAAGCCGAATTAATTTTTACGCTTGATTTTAATGCTTTTCACCGAACAGGCGAAATGGAACATACGTTAGCCAGATTAACGGCTCCGTATATCATGATCGATCATCATGAAAAACCGCATGATTATGCCCTTTACACATATTCTGACCCAACATACGGATCGACTTGTGAAATGGTTTACAACTTTATTACTTTCCTGAACAAAAAGGAAGATATTGATAAAAATATTGCAACCTGCATATATACTGGAATTTTAACTGATTCCGGCTCTTTTCGCTTTCCGGGAACTACAGGAAACACACACCGAATTATTGCTGAACTAATTGACTTAGGAGTTGAGAATACTCAAATTCCGGTTTTGTTATACGATAACAGCTCATTCAGCCGTTTGCAGTTATTAGGCCGTGCTTTACAAAACATGAAAATTTTTGAAGAGCATAAAACGTCTTACATGACTTTGACTCAGGAAGAGTTAGATTCTTTTAATTATGTAAAAGGCGATACCGAAGGAATTGTTAATTATGGTTTAAGCATACGCGGAATTGTTTTTACAGCTATCTTTATCGAAAATAGAGACGAAAAAATAATTAAAATTTCTTTCCGTTCTCAAGGAGGATTTGATGTTAACCAATTTGCAAGAGACCATTTTAATGGAGGCGGACACATAAATGCAGCTGGCGGAAGATCTGAAGTTTCAATGGAAGAAACAGTTAAAAAATTCGAAGATTTAGTAACTAAACTAAAATTATAAAACCAATATGAACTACTTAAAAATCAGCATTTATTCACTGCTTTTTGCAGTTTTATTGGCGGGCTGTAAGCATCATGAAGAAGCGCGCAGGCCAATTTCCAGAGCTTCGGGGACTTTTATGAAAAAATCAGCCGACAGAAACAAAAAATTAGTAGCCAGCGAAGAAGATGTGATTAAAAAAATCATCAAAAGCAATCCGAAAGTAAAATATTACGCCACAAAAAAAGGATATTGGTTTAGTTATGATGAAAAAAATAACACCGAAACCACTGCACCGCGAAAAGGAGATATCGCTTACTTTAATTTAGAAGTTAAAGATATTGAAGGTAAAGTAATTTATTCAGAAGCTGATCTTGGCCCGCAGACTTATTATGTTGACAAACAAGACATCATGATGGGATTACGTGACGGGATTAAGTACATGAAAAAAAATGAAACTGTTACTTTTCTTTTTCCATCACATATGGCTTATGGATATCATGGAGATAACAAAAAAATTGGTCCTAATCAGTCTTTGATTTGTACTGTTACCTTAAGAAACTTTGTTCCGGATCCGGCGCAAAGCTCTGTTGCTGCTCCAGCGGCACAAACTAAACCTGCAGCAGCAAAACCTGCTGTTTCAAAACCTGCAGCTCAAACTAAAAAAGATACATTAAACCCATAAAAAACGTTTTAAAAAATGAAGAAGATTTTTCTATTGTTATTAGCCGTTAGCTCGTTTTATTCATGCAAGAACGAACACAGTAATCTGCCAGATGGTTTATATGCTGATATCGAAACTAATAAAGGACATATTATTGTTGAATTAGATTATAAAAAAGCACCAATAACTGTTGCTAATTTTGTAACGTTAGCCGAAGGTAAAAACGAATTTGTTACCAAAGATTATTTAAAAAGCAAACCTTTTTACAACGGATTAAAATTTCACAGAGTTATTGAAAATTTCATGATTCAATCTGGAGATCCGGAAGGAACTGGATCTGGAGATGCAGGATACAAATTTAAAGACGAATTTTCAGATTTAAAATTTGATAAAGCGGGTATTTTAGCCATGGCAAATAATGGTCCTGGAACAAACAGCAGCCAATTTTTTATTACACATGTTGATACTCCATGGTTAGACAATAAACACACTATATTTGGACATGTTGTTGACGAAAAAGGACAAGAAGTTGTAAATAAAGTGGTTCAGGGCGATACAATCGTTTCTGTAAGCATTATCAGAAATGGTGAAGCTGCTAAAAAATTTGATGCTGTAAAAGTATTTCACGACTATTTTGCAGAAGCAGCTAAAGAAAAAAGCAAATTTGCAGGAGCTCAAAAAGAAAAAGTAGATTATTATGCTTCAATAAAACCAAAAGCAACAAAAACTTCAAGCGGTTTAGAATATGTTATTACTGAAAAAGGTTCTGGTAAAAAACCAGCAACTGGAGCTCAGGTTTATATTCATTATGCCGGTTTTCTTGAAGACGGAACTTTATTTGATTCAAGTATAGAAGATGTTAATAAAACATTTGGAAAATTTGACGCTGCCAGAGCCGAAGCAAAAGGTTATCAGCCAATTCCATTTCAGGCAGGACGCAAAGACGGTTTAATTCCTGGATTTATCGAAGGTATCGAAAAACTTTCTTTTGGAGACAAAGCGGTTCTTTTTATTCCATCTCATTTAGCTTATGGAGCAACTGGTGCAGGAGGAGTTATCCCGCCAAATGCAAATATTATTTTTGAAGTTCAATTATTAGAGAAACCATAATTATTACATAACTAGTAATTATATTATAGACTTAAATTCTAGATACGATGAAATTTAAATTTCTATTTTTATTTTGTCTGGCTGTATTAAACATTCAGGCACAAACTAAAAAACCGGCAGCAAAAACAGCTCCTGCAAAAACTGTTGCAGCAACAGATCCAAACGATGGTATTTTTGCTACAATCTCTACAACAAAAGGAGATATTGTTTTATCATTAGAATATGTAAAAGCTCCGGTAACAGTAGCAAACTTTATTACTTTGGCAGAAGGAACAAATCCTAATGTTAAGGCATCCCTTAAAGGAAAACCATTTTATAACGGGTTAAAATTTCACAGAGTTATTAATGATTTCATGATTCAGGGAGGTGACCCAGACGGAAATGGTTCTGGAGGTCCTGGTTTTTCTTTTAAAGATGAATTTGTAGACGATTTAAAATTTGAAAAAGGCGGTGTTTTAGCCATGGCAAATTCTGGTCCTGCAACAAACGGAAGCCAATTTTTTATTACACATAAAGACACTCCGTGGTTAAATGGAAAACATACCATTTTTGGACACGTAGTTTCTGGAATGGACAATGTAAATAAAATTGTTCAGGATGATGTTATGACAAAAATTGTTATTACACGCAAAGGTGCAGCAGCAAAGAAATTTGATGCTTTAAAAGTTTTAAGCGACGATGTAAAAAAAGAAGCGGCTAAAAAAGAAGAAGCTAAAAAAGTAGTAGCTGCAAAAGCAGCTTATTTTGCAGCAACAAAAGCTAAAGCAACTACAACACCATCAAACTTAAAATATGTAATTACTAAAAAAGGAACTGGCGTAAAAGGTGCTGAAGGTTCTACAATCTATTTCCATTACGCTGGATATTTTGAAGACGGAACTCTTTTTGACAGCAGTATGGCCGAAGTTGCAAAAGCTTACGGAAAATACGATCCAAACAGAGATGCACAAGGAGGATATAAAGCTTTTCCTTTTACAGTGGGTAAAAAAGACGGTATGATTCCGGGATTTATTGAAGCTCTGGATATGATGACAGACGGAGAAAAAGCCATTTTCTTCCTGCCCTCTAATTTAGCTTATGGAGAAAAAGGTGCCGGGGGTGTAATTCCGCCAAATGCAACTTTGATTTTCGAAATCGAAACTTATCAAAATCAACCGGTAAAATAATTCTTTTACTTAAAATATATAAAAAGCCGTCAATTAAAAGTTGACGGCTTTTTTATTTCCGTATTCTGCTAAATCTTTAAAGTAAAACCAAATAAGGCACTTCAGGCAGGCACAATGATAACGTTTGCGTATATTTTCTATTAATTCCTAAATAAAATAGCTTACCTTTGCCGGCTTGAATTTTTTAAAACAAACAATCAAAATGTCACAAAACAACGTATTAAAAGGGGTAATTTTAGTTGCTTTAGGAGCTACAACTTACGGAATGTTAGCTACTTTCGTAAAAATGGCTTATTCAGAAGGATATACTACAGCAGAGGTAACAACATCTCAATTTATACTTGGAATTATCGGCGTTTTGATTATTAATACCTTTCAAAAATTAAAAAATAAAGATAAAGTAGTAAAAGCTACTCCAAAAAATATTTTCAGTTTAATGCTTGCCGGAACATCGTTAGGAATGACGAGTTTGTTTTATTATCTGGCAGTAAAATTTATTCCGGTTTCTATTGGAATCGTTTTATTAATGCAGACTGTTTGGATGGGAGTTTTACTGGAAATGATTTTAGAAAAAAAATTACCTTCAAAGCAAAAAGTGATTGCTGTTTTTATAGTTCTTTTTGGAACTGTTTTAGCTACAAATATTCTTAAAAATGATATCGCGCTTGACTGGAGAGGAATTGTCTGGGGTGTTTTAGCTGCAGCTTCTTTTACAACAACAATGTTTACTGCCAATCGTGTAGCAACCGAAATTTCACCAGCACAAAGAAGCTTATTTATGCTTTTAGGAGGTTCTATCATTGTATTTACATTTGGATTTATTACTCAGGTTACACCTTTCAATCTGGCAATTTTCCTAAAATGGGGAATTATTTTGTCTTTGTTTGGAACTATAATTCCTCCAATCCTTATGAATTTAGGTTTCCCGTTAACCGGAATTGGATTAGGAAGTATTGTTTCGGCTCTGGAACTGCCGGTTTCTGTTATGATGGCATTTGTTCTTTTGAATGAAAAAGTAATTCTTACGCAATGGATCGGAATTATTCTGATCATTCTTGCAATCATTATCATGAATATAAATTTCAAACGTAAAATTTAAGATTTTTTGCGCCTTATTAAAAAAAACTGCCTTGTAATGCAATAAGTGTTAATTTTTTTATAATTTCGTTATAAATAATTAACTATCATGAACTTACCCTGGCATTTATATTTAATGGCGATACTTTATATACTTGCCGGATTCAATCATTTTCGTAATCCCGGAATGTACATCAAAATCATTCCTCCTTTTTTTAAAAGCCCAAAATTAATAAATGCTGTAAGCGGTATTGCCGAAATTGTATTAGGCATCTTACTGATGTTTACCCTTACAACACAATATGCCGCATGGGGAATTATTGCACTTTTAATCGCGATATTCCCTGCAAATCTTTATATGTTTCAAAATAAAAAAGCAGGTTTTAACTTGCCAAAATGGATTTTATTTGTACGTTTGCCCTTACAATTAGTTTTGATTATTTGGGCATTCCAATATACCCTTTAACAATCAAATCTATTAATCTAAAATTATTTTATTATGAAAAAATTATTTGCTGAGTTCTTCGGAACTTATTGGCTGGTTTTTGGAGGATGCGGAAGCGCTGTCTTTGCTGCCGGATATCCTACTCTGGGAATTGGGTTTGCTGGTGTTGCCTTGGCATTTGGTTTAACGGTTTTAACAATGGCTTATGCCGTTGGGCACATCTCAGGCGGACATTTTAATCCTGCTGTTTCATTTGGTTTATGGGCTGGCGGACGATTTTCTGCCAAAGATCTTCTTCCTTACATTGCTGCCCAGTGTGTTGGTGCAATAACAGCAGCAGGAACCTTATATACAATTGCATCTGGAAAAGCTGGGTTTGTAATTGATAATACTAAAGCCGGAGCTTTTGCCTCAAATGGTTTTGGTGCTTTTTCTCCTGATGGATATTCATTTCAGGCTGCTTTTATTGCCGAATTTGTATTGACTTTATTTTTCTTACTGGTAATTTTAGGTGCTACAGATAAGTTTGCAAACGGAAGATTTGCCGGCATAGCAATAGGTCTTGCCTTAACCTTAATTCATTTAATTAGTATTCCAATTACCAATACATCTGTAAATCCTGCCAGATCATTATCTCAGGCTATATTTGTAGGCGGAACGCCTCTTACTCAGGTTTGGGTGTTTTGGGCAGCACCGATTTTAGGCGCAATTACAGCCGGATTTATTTACAAATCATTATTACAAAATCATACACAAGATCATACAAACTAAAACAAAATTTATTATATCATGAGTTTTTTATATTTTTTACTTATTGGAGCAATTTCGGGATGGCTGGCTGGCCAAATTTGGAAAGGTGCAGGTTTCGGACTAATTGGTAATATAATTGTTGGAATAATTGGCGGTATATTTGGCGGATGGCTGGCAGGCAAACTTGGTATTGGCGGCGGCGGACTTTTATGGCAGATTTTAATTGCTGTAGGAGGTGCCTGGATATTATTATTTATTATCAGTTTGATAAAAAAAGCATAAAAATATTTAACCAATTATAAAATTTAAAGAGAAAATCAGATATATTTATATTAGGTTTTCTCTTTTTCTTTAGATAAAATCAAAAAGGAAAAGCTTCTTTCTAACTCAAATCTAATTGTTATGAACGAAATTATTTCTTACTTCAGTACTATTCCGTCTTCACACCGGAGCTTAATTTTAGTGGGCGGTATTACCATTTTTTGGTTAATTGAAAATACATTTCCACTGTTTCAAATGCAGTACAAAAAATGGCATCATGCCGGAATCAATATTTTCTTTACCATTACCACAATTATCGTAAATTTTATTCTGGCTTTTATTCTAATAAAAACAGCTGCCTGGACAACAGAAAATCATTTTGGAATTCTGCAATGGCTTCCTCAAATGTCAATTTGGCTCTATACCATTATAGGTTTGCTTTTATTGGATTTAATAGGCGCTTATTTAGTACATTTAATCGAACATAAAGTAAAGTTTTTGTGGCGTTTTCATCTTATACACCATACCGATACCTGGATTGACACCACAACAGCAAACCGGCATCATCCCGGCGAAAGCGTAATACGTTTCGCTTTTACTACACTTGGCGTTTTAATTGTAGGAAGCCCTATGTGGATGGTTTTTCTTTATCAGTCACTTTCTGTGGTTGCCTCACAATTCAATCATGCTAATATTTCCCTGCCACATAAATTAGATGTTTTTCTGAGCTATTTTATTGTTTCTCCTAATATGCACAAAGTACATCATCATTATGTTTTACCTTATACAGACAGTAATTATGGTAATATTTTTTCGGTTTGGGACAGGCTTTTCGGCACATTTACCACTTTACCAAAAGATCAGTTAATTTATGGCGTAGATACGCACATGAAGCGTGAAGAAAACAACGAATTAAAAAATTTACTTCAAATTCCGTTTCAAAAATCCAGATCTGTTAAAAACACTAAAAATCAATAAAAAAAATTATAGTCCATCGAAACAACTAATTATTTTTTTTATTAATATTGATATATAAAATGAAAATCAATCTATTAATCATTAACCCTCTATTTTGAATTAATTTTCACGAGATGAAAAAGAGTAACCGCAAAGAGTTGAATTGGGAACAAACGGAAAAACTTGTTTCGTTAGCCTTAGAAGAAAGAAATCCATTTGAAATTATAAAAAAAGAATTTGGATTGGCAGAAAAAGAAGTTCTTGAAATCATGAAAAAGAAAATGCCTCTTGAAAAATTTGAGATGTGGAAAAAGAAGGCTATTGCAAATAAACCTAAACCAAAACCAATTAAAATTGATGATTTTGACGAAGATTTGGACGGAAAATATTATATAAAAAATAAATTTGACTAAGATTAAAACTCCTGATTTCGGGAGTTTTTTTTATATTTTTAAATTTATTGTAACTTTTAAACAATTTTTAAGTCCAATACACATAACTAAACATAAACAAATGAAAAAAATACTTTACACATTAGCTCTTGCCGTAACGCTTTGGAGCTGTAAAACAGGTAGCACTGCTGGAAAAAGCAATGTGGTAGATGTTAATATTAATTTAACTGATGTAAAAGATGATAAGGTTTTAGTAACGGTAACACCGCCAAAAATTAAAACAGATGAAATCGTTTACAGCATTCCAAAAACAGTCCCAGGAACGTATTCTACAGACAACTACGGAAAATATTCTGAAGATTTTAAAGCATTTGATGTTAAAGGAAATCCTTTAACTGTAAAAAGACTTGACGATAATTCATGGTCTATTTCAAATGCAAAAGCGCTGGCAAAAATTACCTATTTAGTTAATGATACTTTTGATACTGAAAAAGGAACCGGATTTGGTAATGATGATGTTTTCTCTCCAGCGGGAACAAATATCAATGCAGGTGTAAATTTCATGGTAAATACACATGGTTTTGTAGGTTATTTTAAAGATAATTTAGAAGTTCCTTACAAAGTGACCATTACACATCCTGAAACACTTTGGGGAGCAACTTCAATGACAGATGAAGATGCAAGCAAAACAAGCGATGTTTTTACAA
Organism: Flavobacterium johnsoniae UW101; assembly: GCF_000016645.1. Taxonomy (NCBI): domain Bacteria; kingdom Pseudomonadati; phylum Bacteroidota; class Flavobacteriia; order Flavobacteriales; family Flavobacteriaceae; genus Flavobacterium; species Flavobacterium johnsoniae. The sequence continues at coordinate 2,832,567 of NC_009441.1, read as the reverse complement.
CACCTCGTTATGCGGTATTGGTAGAAAATCCAATTATGTATTCTAAACCAGATTATACAACATTTAACGTTAACGGAATGGATATTTTAATTGCGGTTTATTCTCCAACTGGAAAATTTACTGCAGAAAGTATTACTCCGGAAATGAAAACAATGATGACGGCTCAGAAAAACTTTTTAGGAAAAGTAAACTCTACTAAAAAATATACCGTTTTACTGTACTTATCAAGCATGGCTAAAGACGATGCACACGGTTTTGGAGCTTTAGAACACCCAACAGCAACTACAGTAGTACTTCCTGAGACTATGCCGAAAGAAAAACTGGTAGAATCTATGAAAGATGTGGTTTCTCACGAATTCTTTCATATTGTAACTCCATTAACCATTCACTCAAAAGAAATTCAGTATTTTGATTATAACGCACCAAAAATGTCTGAACATTTATGGATGTATGAAGGTGTAACAGAGTATTTTGCCAACCTTTTCCAAATTAATCAGGGATTAATTGATGAAGCTGAGTTCTATTCTCGTATTGCTGATAAAATTGAGCAGGCAAAAACTTTAGATGATACTATGTCATTTACTGTAATGAGTAAAAATGTATTAGAGCAGCCATATAAAGATCAATACTTAAATGTATATCAAAAAGGTGCTTTAATAGGTATGTGCATTGACATTATCATTAGAGAAAAAAGCAACGGAGAAAGAGGGATTCTTGATTTAATGCACAAACTTTCTGAAGAATATGGCGTTAATAAACCATTTAATGATGATGAGCTTTTTGCTAAAATAACGTCTTTAACTTATCCTGAAGTGGGCGAATTCCTAAACAAATATGTAGCAGGAACTACACCAATTCCTTACGATTTTTATCTGGCTAAAGCAGGAGTAACAAAATCAAAAGAAAAAAAGGCAGGTCCAATTTTCTTAAAAGGTCAAACTCCATACATCACAATTGATAAACAAACAAAAGAAATTGCTGTTCGTTCTGATATTGAACCAAGTGCATTCTTTAAAAATCTTAACTTAAAAGGAGGCGATAAAATTTTAGCAGTAAACAACAAAGCATATTCTTTAGAAAACATTTATGATCTTATTACTGAAAGTGAAAACTGGAAAGAAAATGATCCTATTACTTTAAAAGTAAAACGCGGCGGTAAAGAAGAAACCATAAAAGGAACCGTTAAACTTCCGTTTGAAGAAACTGAAACTTTTAAAGCGACTGATGCTTCAAAAGACAAAATTAAAAATGCATGGTTAAAAGGATAATCCTTTCTAACCCATAAAAAAACCGACAAGTGATTGTCGGTTTTTTTTATACTGGAACTTTATTAAGGTTGTCAGGCTGAGCGAAGTCGAAGCCTTCGCAAGTTAAATCTGCATTGGGTTGGGCTTCGACTTCGCTCAGCCTGACAAAAAAATAGTTTATTTCTTCACAGGAAATTTCCAGTCAAATTCATCTTTATTATTGATGATCGCTCCTATTTCGAATTTTACAACCTCATCAAATTCTGTTTGAAGAATAAACCAGTTGTCTTCATTGAAATAGTTTTCGAAAGTATCAAAAGTTTCCTGATTGTATTTTGTGATTCCTTTTGCAGCAAAATCTTTTTTAACATCGGCAATTTTTCTTCCAATTAATTTAAATCCGAAAACTTCCAGATCATTGCTAGAAGCCACAAGATAGCCTAATTTCAAATCTTCTTCTTCATAAAATGTCAATCTGATTTTGTGTGCATTGTATACAAAAATCACATTGTCATCTTCATCTTTATAGTTTTTATCAGGTTTTCCTAAAACAGCTGTAACATCGTTCTGCTTCATTCCGAAAAGCAGTTTATCAATTCCTGATTTTAAATTTATTTTCATATTTTATTGTCTTTATTTGAAGTGCAAATTTCGTGAAGTTTTTTGTTATTTGCCACGAATTCACGAATTATACTAATTTAATCTTTGTTCTCTTGTCCGGCTGAAAAATCTTTCTGTCAGGCTGAGCGAAGTCGAAGCCCTTTTTCGTTGCAAAAACCCTTCGACTACGCTCAGGGTGACAAATATAAAACTAATTTTGATATTGTTTCTTATTGGGTTTTGAACTCATATAAAACGTAATTTTCCCGCCATTTATAACATCAGCATGTTTTAAAAATGGTTTATCAAGCTGTTTTCCATTCAGCAAAACTTTACTTACGAACACATTTTTATTGGACTGGTTTACGGTTTCAACTTCAAATATTTTTCCGTTTTCTAAATTAAAAATACCTTTTTTAACAAGCGGACTTCCTAAAGCATATTCATCAGAACCCGGAGCAACAGGATAAAATCCTAAACTGCTGAAAATATACCAGGCACTCATTTGTCCGAAATCGTCATTTCCTCCTAAACCATCTGCCCCATTTCTGTACATTTTTTTCAGGATCATTCTAATTTTGTCTTGCGATTTCCAAGCCGAATCTGTCCAGTTGTATAAATAAACAACATGATGCGAAGGTTCGTTTCCATGAACATAATTTCCAATAATTCCTTCTCTTGTAATATCTTCTGTATTTTCGAAATACTTATCTGGTAAATGCATATTGAAAAGTGAATCTAGACGAATTTTAAATTTCTCATTTCCTCCCATCATTTTAATCATATCTGCGGGATCCTGCGGTACATACAAACTGTAATTCCATGAATTTCCTTCAATAAATCCCTGTCCGTGTGTATCAAGCGGATCAAATTCTTTTTTAAAAGTTCCGTCGTTTAATTTAGGACGCATAAATCCGGTTTTCTCATCGTAAACGTTTTTATAATTTTTAGATCTTTCGATAAATTCATTATAAACGTCTGTTTTACCCAGTTTCTTTGCTGCCTGTGCAATTGCCCAGTCGTCATAAGCATATTCTAAGGTTTTAGAAACAGATGAACCATTTTTATCTTCAGGAACATATCCTTTTTTCATATAATATTCTAATCCGTCATAATAAGGTACTTTTGCTGTATTAACACAAGCCTGAAGCGCTTTTTCGGCATCAAAACTAACATTACCTTTTACAATGGCATCTGCCACAACCGAAACGGAATGATACCCAATCATACACCAGTTTTCGTTAGCATAATGTGACCAAATTGGCAGCATTTTATGCACACTTTGATCAGAATGTGCCAGCATTGAACTTACCATATCGGCATTTCTTTTAGGCTGTACAATATTAAAGAATGGATGTAATGCTCTATAAGTATCCCAAAGTGAATAACTGGTATAATTGGTAAAGATTTCAGCTTTATGAACATTCATATCCAAACCTTTATAATTTCGGTCTAAATCCATGTATTCTGTCGGGCCAAGAAAAGCATGATACATTGCGGTATAAAAGTTTACCAAATCTTCTTTTTGAATGGTTTCAACCTGAATTTTATTCAATTCTTTGTTCCATACTTCCTGACTTTGTTTTTTAACTTGTTCAAAATCCCAGTTTGGAGTTTCTTTTTTCATGTTTTCTAAGGCTCCTGCAGAACTTACAGGCGATAAAGCCATTTTAATTTTAATTTTTTCTCCTTCATTGGTATCAAAATCAAAAAACAATTTCAGGTTTTGTCCTGCCATTTCAGGGAAATTTTTTGTTTGATCAAATCTTCCCCAAAAACCTCTGTAAACGCTTTTTTCCTGCACAGCCTGTCCGTAGCTTTTTATTGGTTTGCTAAAAGACATGGCAAAATAAACCGTTCTGGTTCTTGCCCAGCCGTTTGTTTGGCGATAACCTGTAATCAGAGTATCGTTTTCTACACGCACAAAAGTCCAAACATTCTTTTTATCGTAATTATAAATTCCAGAAGTTAAATCGAGAATAATATGGGCATCATCTGATTTTGGAAATGTGTATTGATGCATTCCAACTCTGGTTGTTGCAGTAAGTTCTGCTTTAATATTGTGATCTTCCAGAAGAACGCTGTAATAAGCCGGCTCTGCTTTTTCTGTTGAATGAGAAAATGCTGATCGATATCCTGACAATGGTTTTGATGCCACGCCTGGATTCAATTGCAGTTTTCCTGTGGTTGGCATAATTAGAAAATCTCCTAAATCTGAATGGCCTGTTCCGCTAAAATGTGTGTGGCTGAATCCTACAATGGTTTTATCTTCATATTGATATCCCGCACAGTATTTATAAACTTCTCCATTGTATTTTCCGTTTAAACTATACGCAATTGTATCGGTTTCCGGACTTAACTGCACACTGCCAAACGGAACTGTTGCACCAGGATAAGTATGTCCCATTTTTGCCGTTCCAATCATTGGATCAACATATTGAATTAAATTTTTATTGTCTGTCTTTTTTTGCGCATTACAGTTTACTGTAAAAGAAAATAGTAAAACTCCAATTATAAAACGAAAATTAGATTGCAGCAGAATATTCATGTGGTTTTATTAAGTTTTTTTAAGTCTAGAAAATTACAATAAAATTAGCCTTTTTAAAAATTTAAATTTTAAACTACTTGATAAACTAAAAGTAAGTATTTTCCTATGTTTTTAATATCTTTGAAAAAAGTATAATAATGAAACTAAAAGTAGTTATAAGTCCTGCAATAATTGATTTTCCTAATCTACACAATGAAAGATTATTATTAGAGAAACGCATTAATGAAATAGCAAATGAATATAAGTTCATAAATGAGCTGCCAGAATGGACCATTGAATTTTATATACTTTTGGGAAAAGGTAATTGGAATGGAATTTACAAAAAAGGAACAACAACATCTTCATTATCAATAAGAAGTCATTCTATATTTCTTTCGGTTCCATTTAGCAAAGAAATTGTATGGGGAATTAACGAAAAAAAATTCGCTCCTAGACCTGAATTAAATCAAAGTAAATTCAAAATAATATCATCTAACAATTGGAATTTATATGACAATTTGAATGATTACATAATTGAAGAATCATTCCTGCTAATTATCGATCTTTTAAAATCAGGTATAAAATTTAAAAATATTGATATACAAATTTAAAAACTTACAAATAGTAAAATCAAATTCGGTTTAAATATCTTTGATTTTTCTAATAAATGCCCAAATGAAAAAAATAACGCTGTTTTTGTTTCTCTTATACTCTGTATTTACTTTTTCTCAAAAAACCGAAAGCTATAAACTGTCAAAAGAACAAATTGCTCAAAGAGAACTTAATGAGATTGCCGATTTTCCTATTTATCGAGCTTTTGAATACAGCGATAAAGGCGGCGTTACGAATTTGATTTTAACCGAAAATCAAAAAAATATTTCGAAAAAAGATACTTTAAACACTAAAATTCAGGCGATTTGTGTCATGAATGATCATGGTGGTTTTTTAGAAAAATGGAGAATAAATGATTTGCTTGAAGATTATGAACCGAAAGAAACTAATATCTGGTTTTGGACAAAATACTGCAGCACTAAAGATATTGACGGCGATGGTTATATTGATCCGGTAATTGTTTACGGAACGAGAACGGAATATGGAGAAATCAGGAGAGTAAAAATTATTACAATTTACAATAACAAAAAATATGTTATTCGTGCTGTAGAATGTGATTTGGACTATTGCAGAAGTTTTAAAAAAGATGCAAATTGGAATTCTTTACCACAAAAGATTAAATTAAATATCGATCAATTACTAATCAAATTAAGAAAAGAACAGAATCTATTATTGAAAAACGGATAAGAATTAATTGTTAATTGTTAATTGTTAATTCTATAAAGTTTTTTCTCTAGATTTTCTTTTACCTCATCGAACCATTCATTTTTTAGAATACTTAAAACAATAGAATCTCGGCGAACATCGCTGTCTCGTGTTGGCATGTGGCTTCTTAAAACGCCTTCTACTTTACAGCCAATGCTTTTCATTGCGGCAATGCTACGTTCGTTATTATTATCGGCGCGGAATTCTACTCGTTCCATTCCAAGGGTTTCGAAAGCAAATTGTAGTAATAGATATTTGCAGTGTTTATTTAGTCCGGTTCCTCTAAACGCAGATCCGTACCAGGTATATCCTAACTGTAAGGTTTGAAAATCAAGGTTGATATCATAAAAACGTGTTGAACCAGCGTATTTTTGGGATTTTTTATCGAAAACTATAAATGGAAATTCTTTTTGGTTTTCTCTTGCCTTAACTGCCAATTGAATATAATGGATCAAATTTTCTTTTCCGTCAGCACCCACTAAGGAATATTTCCAGGTTTCTGGTTCGTTGATCGAAATTTCAAGTAAATTTTCTACGTCTGATTCTTGAAGTGAACGCAGTAAAACAGCATCGTCTTCTAAAATTATATTATCCGAAAAACTGAAATTTGATTTTGACATGGCTTATGTTTTTTGAAAATCTTTGAGAAAACTTATTCACTCATTTCATCATAACGTTCCGGAACCTGCGGATCGTAAAGCGGACATTTAAATTCTTCCATGATATCTACTAATTTATTCATGGTTTTACCTTCTGTCCCGTAGCAGTCAATTTTTATACTCTGCGGTGTTGTAATAACTTGAAATGCGCCTTTTCCTTTTGGATTTTTCCAGCTGTTATCGTCAACTCTTTCCCAATCTGAAAAGACAGAATTAATTCTGTTTACGATTACTTCAATTTGAAGTACTGCAAGACCTTCAACATCTTGTTTTTCTACAAGCGCTTCATAAACTTCCTGATTGTTCAGGTAAATTTCGTCCAGATATTTCCAAAAAAGTAATTCGTACATAATATAATGTGTTAAAAAAACATAGAGATGCACAATTATGCATCTCTAAATTTAATAATTATTTTAAAAGTTTCAAAGTCTTTGCAACTCTGAACCTTTGAACCTTTGTAACTTTAAAAATTAATATTCAAATGTTCCGTATTCGCTTGTAATTGTAAGTTTTTTAGAATCTGAAGCTTCTACTCTACCCACGATTTGTGCATCAACATTGAATGATTTTGAAATTTCGATAATATCCTGTGCGATATTTTCCGGAACGTAAAGCTCCATTCTGTGACCGCAGTTAAAAACCTGATACATTTCTTTCCAATCTGTTTTTGATTGTTCCTGAATTAACTTGAACAATGGCGGCACCGGAAATAAATTGTCTTTTATAACGTGTAAGTCTTTTACGAAATGTAAAATTTTAGTCTGCGCACCACCGCTGCAATGCACCATTCCGTGAATGTCTTTTGGTGTGTATTTGTCTAAAATTTTCTTGATAATTGGTGCGTAAGTTCTTGTTGGTGAAAGTACCAGCTGACCTGCATTTATTGGACTGTTTTCAACAGCATCGGTTAAATTTACCTGACCAGAATAAATTAATTCTTCTGGAACAGCTGCATCGTAACTTTCAGGATATTTTTTTGCTAAATATTTACCAAAAACATCATGACGGGCAGAAGTTAATCCGTTACTTCCCATTCCTCCGTTATATCCTTTTTCGTAAGAAGCCTGACCAAAAGAAGCCAAACCAACAATTACATCTCCAGCTTTAATATTAGCATTGTCTACAACATCCTCACGTTTCATACGAGCGGTAACAGTTGAATCTACAATAATGGTACGAACAACATCTCCAACGTCAGCAGTTTCTCCTCCTGTTGAATGAATTGTTACGCCAAATGATTTTAATTCGTTTATTAATTCCTCTGTTCCGTTAATAATTGCTGAGATAACTTCAGCAGGAATTAAGTTTTTATTTCTTCCAATAGTTGAAGAAAGCAAGATATTATCTGTTGCGCCAACACATAACAAATCGTCAATATTCATGATTAAGGCATCCTGAGCAATTCCTTTCCAAACCGAAAGATCTCCGGTTTCTTTCCAGTACATATAAGCTAAAGATGATTTTGTACCCGCTCCGTCAGCATGCATAATTAAGCAGTGCTCATTGTCCTGAGTTAAATAATCTGGGACAATTTTACAAAATGCCTGCGGAAATAAACCTTTGTCAATATTTTTTATAGCGTTATGTACGTCTTCTTTTGATGCCGAAACACCTCTTTGTGCATATCTTTTGCTAGAATCTGAACTCATGAAAATTAGTTTGTGTTGATGTGGTGCAAAGATAATCCCTTTTTTTAAATTCTTCGATTGATTCGTCTGTATGATTCATAAAAAAATCGGCAGATTTTGAATACTGCCGATTTTCTCCGATTAAATTATGTTGGTTATTATGGTATTTTCTCTTTATTCCCAGTCTGGCATTGAAGTTCCGGAGAATAATACAACTCTGGAATTTGCAACTCCTATACTGGTTTTTAGAATATTTTTTACCGAAATACCATCATTTGATGTATTGGTAAAAATTAATTCTGATTCGTTTGGAGCATATCGTACATCCAAATCGTTGGTTCCCGAAATTTTCTCAGTTACAATTTGATAAGACGATGATGTTACAAAACTATATTCGAAAATTCTGGTATCAAGCTGGCGGTAAGTCGAATTTTCAAAACCGGTTATATCTCTGGTGTAAATTAATTTTAATCCAGTAACAGAGAAATTTAAACCGCCTACTGCGCCTGGTTGTCCGGAAAGTATTGAAGCTGTTATCGTACCCGAAGTATCAATAACATACACCTCTGCATTATAACCATTGGCATCATTTACTTTTAAGGCAATTTTAGTTCCGTCGGCACTCCAGTCGCATTCTGATATAAATTTGCCGTTTGGTGTTTGGAATATTTTGGTTAAACCGCTTCCATCACTGTTAATTCTGTACAGTTTATCAAAACTCGGATAAATAAACTCACTTCCCGAAGCATTCCAGGAATAACCTATATAATCTGAATTGAAACCTGCGATTGGCACTGAACTGGTTACTTTTTTTATTCCTGTTCCGTCAAAATTCATTGTGTAAATATCATTTTGCGAACCGTTTGTGGCAATAAAAGCAATTTTTTGCGCCTGATTATTTCTCCTCGGACGCCAGGAATTTTTATCGGAACTGGTTAACTGATATTGTTTTCCGGCATCATCTGCGGCAAAAATTACATTGTTATCGCTTATCTTTTTTACAAACAAATAACGTGTTGTTGGAAATTGTAAAGTTGTAAAAGCGCTGATAGTACTCAAAACAGGTGTATTTATACCGTCATTAACCTCAACCTGCCAGTAATATTTTGTTCCGAATAAAAGATCTGTTAAGGTTATTTTTTTCTCTTTTATATTTTCAAAAGTTTTTACATCACTATTACTGTCATTTCTAAGCGTTACTTTAAAGGTCAGCACATCATTATTAGGATCTGTAGCCGTCCAGGTTAAATCAAGCGAAACAGCTTGTGCTGTACTGTTATCAATTGGACTTACTAACACCGGAACTGTTGGCGGTTTATTATTTGCCGTTGATTTACTGAGTTCAAAAACAATTTCAGATGTATTATTTGCTGTAATGGTTACGGCTTCAAATTTTGCAACATATCCGTCTTTTTGAGCCTGAAAAGAATATTCGCCTACTTTTACATTTGAAACTGTAAATTTCCCGGTTTCATCTGTAAATACGGTACTTGATGTTGGGCTGGATAATATTTTTACGTTTTCCATCGGCTCAAAAGTATCTGCCGAAACTACTTTTCCGGTAACGGTTCCAAACTCCGACTCTCCTATTTTTTCTTCACTGCACGAAACCAAAAACAATAAAAAAAGTACACTTGCTATTTTGTATAAATACTTCATTATTCCTTTTTTTTAAATTTAAATTTCATTTTATATTTCAGATTTGATCTCCTTACTTGTTCTTCTTTTTACCAAAATAATAAGTAAGTCCAAAACCAAACTTGTAATAATAATCGTCTCTGGTTCCGGCTTTTATATAATCGACATTATCACTAAAATTGATGTTTTGTTCAGCAAATAATTTTAGTCCAATTTGGTCTGAAACCAAATATTCGAGTCCCGCTCCATACTGCAGTTTTCCGTATGTGTTTTCAAATTTCCGATTCATGGCAAGTCCGCCGCCGCCATATAAATATGGTGTTAATCGGTCTTTTGGAAGTAAAATCCATTCCAGATTAAGATCGTATGTTATATATCCTACATCGAGCAAATTTTTGTTGGCCAGATTTACAACATTTGTAGAAGCACTTATATTAAAGGAAGGTGTTAAAAAGAATTTTAATGCACCTCGCCCAAAAGGTCTTAAAAGCGGATCACGATAATCTCCGTCCATTAAAGCAGCTCCTCCCGAAACTTCTATGGCATATTTGCCTCTTCTGTTTTCTAAAACTCTTCCGTAAAGTCCTGTTACATCGGCAGTTTTATTTTCTTCATTATAGGCTTTTATCAAATTATCGACCTGCCATTTTGGTGCATCGGCTTCCCAAATATTATCCTGAAGTCCTTCTAAGACTAAAGATTCTACAGCTTTTTCTATGGCTTCGGTAACCGCCATGTGTACGGGCTCATTTGTTGTATAACCTGTTTCAACTTCCAAAAGTCTTTTAAAATTTACATATCGAAACAAACTTTCATCAATTGCCTGCGATAAAATGGTTTTCGAGATATAAACCGATTTTAAAATTTTTCCGTTTGATGTTGAAATCATCCTTAAATAAATGGTAACACGATCCTGACGGTATTTTACTGATGCTCCGGCACCAAAATATCTAGCACCAAAACCTCCGGTAATAATATTAGAATCATACGAAACAATACCGCCTTCGAGCAAAACTCCGGCATACAATAATGGGGTCAACTGTGGTTCGTTTGGATTGGCATTTTTTACATATTCCTGTCTTGTAGCACGAATAAGGTTTCGTTCCTGAAGCAGGTTTCCAATGTTTTCGCGTTCAATTGGGATAAACCATTTTGAATCTTCTAAAGCCTTTATTAAAATTGAAGTTGCTCCCTGGGTTACGGCTGTACTAAAACTGCTTCCGTTTTCCTGCGGTTTATATTGTCCTGTTTGGTCACGGAATTTATAAACCCCAACTACAACCTGCTCTTTTGGTTTTGGCAGGTCTTTTAATAAAGATGTCGCAGGAGTGCTTTCTCCCAAAATTGCTTTTTGCACTCCGGTCGGCTGATTGTAATAAGCACCGCAGCCCGCAAAAAGAAATGCGATCAGAATAAATAAGTAGTAATGTAATCTCATGTTATTGATTTGGGATGATTACCTGAGTTTGTTCGCCTGTATTAGTATCTAAAATATTAAGTGTGAGTCCATCTGCTGATGGATAAACGTCGACAGAATAACTTCCGAAGGTATAAGAGCCTTCTTTAATACCGTCAGTACCAAATTGCTGTTTATAAAGCGTACTCGAAATCTGACTTAAGAGCTGCGAATTTAAATTGGCTTTAAACCGTTCTAGGTCTGTTTGTTCTTTTGTTTCGGCTGTTTTATCCTTTTGCTTATTTTGAGCCTCGGCACTGCTCAAAAGCCATTGATAATTAAAAGTGTCTCCGCCAAATGCAGGATTTACAGGTTTATAAACTAAAGCCTGCGCATTTATAAATGGAGAAATAAGCAGGAATACTGCGAGGATGGATATAAATTTCATGTCGTTAATAATAAAATTAATACTGAGTGAAATATTTGCGCTCTTTTTCTTTTTCTTTCAAATAAGTGAAGGTTGCATTTACAGATTCTTCTGCAACAGCGTCTAAAAATTCGTCGTCTGGTCTGGCCAGAAACTCGTATATAACTTCGTTATCTATAGAAACGGTTATAGCGGTGTTTCTCGCAAAACTATATTCTTCACCTATTGTGACTATTTTATCAGCGTTGATTCCAATATCATTGTACTTGTAATAATACCTGTCATAAAAATCTTTTCCCATTTTGGTTTTGGTATCATCTGTAATAATTCCCCGCAAAACAAATCCGTCAGCAGGAAGAATTATTGGATCTTCTTTTTTTTTTCTTCACCCAAAACCACGCGGTCTTTTGCAATTATCTGCTTGTTTTCATCGTAAAACAAAAGCAGTACAATTACTTCATCATCTTCAAGAAGATTGATTTGAGAGGTTGACAGTTTTTGTATTTCATTTGGCTGCAGGGTAAATATTCCAATCTGGTCATTATTTGACTGATTATTACTTTTATTATTATTTTTTATAACAGACAACCTGTATGCAGCACTTCTCATAACATCGGTGAGATTCTCGGCTGTACCGGTAATTTTTACATTTCCTTCAATGTTTTCTACTTCAATTTTAGCTTTTATTTTGTCCTGCGGGACCTGCCCGAAGAAAGCCATAGTAGTATAAAAAAGGACTAAGGTTATAGTATGTCTGTTTAAAAAACGCATGTTTCAATTTATTTATTAATAAGAATTATTGAAGCTCCATTTCCTGTTTGTGTAATTTTCATGTTTTTTGAAAGGGAATTGGTTCCAATATTCTGAATGTTTTGATTATCGCCTTTTTGAATCATTTCCATATTTACATTATAATTTGTGTTTAATGTAAAATCAGAAATTTTATTATTGTTTCCTTTTTGAATCATATTTTGTGTAATCGTTTTGGCCTTTTTATCCAAAAGCAATTCGTTTACATTTCCTTTTTGGTCAACAGAAACTTTGGTTTCATTTGATTGTAAATTGGCTTTTACTTTGTTTAAATCTCCAATCTGCTGAATTTGAACACCAGGCTGGATTTTTGAGTTTAGCTCATTTTGTTCCTTTTTATCTAAAACCGAAACCACGCTCATTGCGGTTTCTTTTGAATTAAAAAGTGAGGAACTGTAATGGCTGAATTGTGAATTGTCTTCTTTATTATTCTGGCCGTAAAAGGCAGGACAGTAAAGAATTAATAATAGTATAGAGAGAATGAAAGTTTTCATCTTGATACATTTAAAATTAAAAAATGTGATAGCCGTTCTACGACTATCACATTTGTATTTTAACCCTTAGTTGCTTTGAGTAACAGTGATTACATTCATGTTTCCTTTAGAGAAAGCAATACTGCTGTGTGCTGCACCAGTTTGAGTTACAGTTGCTGTATTTTTGTTTCCAATCTGTAATGTGTTTTCTGTTAACTTAGTACCGTTTTGTACAGATGTAGCTTGGTTTTCATCACCATATTGATAGTGGTTTGAAACATTTTTGTTTGCTGCAGTAGTACCGCTTGGAGAAGTTTGTGTCTGCCATGATTTGTTAGAAACACCACCTTGGCTGGCATAAGCTACGTTATTATCTCCTTTTTGAGTTTGAGTAGCCTCATTTTTGCTGTGAGGACCAACCGGAACAGCTACACCATTCACATGTCCAATTTGAGCAGCTGTAAAAGGAGCTCCCGTTGGTTTTTCGTTACCAGTAGTACCTTGATCTACAGTTGCAGTGTTGTTGTTACCAGTTTGTGTCTGCCAGGCTTTGTCAAATCCACCAGTTGAGCTTGGTGCATTAACAATTTGATCTTGCCAGATTGTAGCAGAGTTGCTGTTTCCTTTTTGAGTTTGATAAGCTTGGTTATCATGGTTGCTTTGAGAAATAAATGCACCATTGCTGTTACCGTCTTGTTTTACATCAGCTTTATTGTTTACTGCATTGTAAGTTGCCGGTTGAATTCCCTGATAAACTTCTGATTTGTTTGAATCTCCTAACTGGTCAATTTTAGAATCATTTGTTTGTCCGTTTTGATTCACAATACCGGTGTCAGAATTTCCGACTTGGTTCACTGATGAAGTGTTACCTTGAGCGATTGCCGCTACTCCCACAAACAGCATCGCTGAGATGCTTAGAATTACTTTTTTCATAATAAATATATTTAATTGGTTATTAATACAACTTATTATGCAGGTTTTGATTTGGGGGGAAAGTCTGGGGGCTTTACATCTTCATTTGAAAACAAAAATTGAATCTTTATTTCCTTTTCTCTTGACCAAAATTAGAAAACTTATTGATACACGATTCATGTAGAATTAGCTATTTTCCAATTACTTAACTTCTTTTCGATGAAATGTAAAACTATCTCGATGAACTACTAAAACGACGAAAAATTTAAGTAGGAAATTACTTTATTATTACAATTTATTTACATTTAAGGGCTAACATTTATTAAAATGAGTATCAATTAGACCAATTTTTCATTTTATCATAAAAAAACCTGTCTTTATCAAGACAGGTTTTTAACATTTCTAAGTATATAACTTATTTCGTGAACAGTAATTCTCTATATTTTGTTAGTGTCCAGCTTTCGTCATCAACTAATAATTCTAATTTATCACAGTGATTACGAATTTCATCAAAATAAGGTTTTACTTTATTGCAATATGCTTCGGCCATTTTTTGGGCATCAGTCAATTGGTTTGCTTTTTTTCTTTCATTAGTCATTGCCAATACTTTAGAATTGATTCCTTCAATATGACCTGAAATTTCTTTTATTAAAGTAATTTGTTCTTTTGCAATGGTTTCAAATTCTTTTCCAAAGATTTCTTTTAAACCTTTTACATTTTCAATTAAAGTATTCTGATAACGAATTGCTGTTGGAATTACATGGTTTCTGGCAATATCACCTAAAACTCTGCCTTCAATCTGGATTTTCTTTGTGTATTCTTCCAATTCAATTTCGTAACGGGCTTCGGCTTCAACGTGGTTAAAAATTCCAAGTTCAGCAAATAACTCCAAAGCTTGTTTTGATACTTTTGCCTTAATAGCTTCCGGAGTAGTTTTAAAGTTGCTTAAGCCTCTTTTTGCTGCTTCTTTTTCCCAAGCTTCGCTGTAACCGTCTCCTTCAAAAAGGATTTTTTTAGATTGTTTGATGTATTCTCTTAAAACATTAAAAATAGCATCGTCCTTTTTCATGTCTTTCGACTCAATTAGGTTCTCTACTTCATTTTTAAAGTCTATTAATTGTTTTGCTACAATCGCATTCAAAGTGGTCATTGCGTTTGAACAGTTTGAATTTGAACCTACGGCTCTAAACTCAAATTTATTTCCTGTAAAAGCAAAAGGCGAAGTTCTGTTGCGATCTGTATTGTCTAATAATACGTCTGGAATTTTCCCAACTACATTTAATTTAAGATCTGTTTTTTCTTCTGGAGAAAGTTTTCCTGTTGTTACACTTTCTAACTCAGACAATACTTTTGTTAATTGCGCTCCAATAAATACAGACATAATTGCCGGAGGCGCTTCGTTTGCTCCTAACCTGTGATCGTTACTTGCTGTTGCGATAGAAGCTCTTAATAAAGTTTCGTTATCGTTTACTGCTTTTATTGTATTAATAAAGAAAGTCAAAAATTGTAAATTGCTCATTGGCGTTTTGCTCGGACTCAATAAATTAACTCCTGTATCTGTTGCCAGCGACCAGTTATTGTGTTTACCAGAACCGTTTACACCTTTAAATGGTTTTTCGTGAAATAATACTTTAAAGTCGTGACGTTCTGCTACTCTCTGCATTACATCCATTAATAAAGAGTTATGATCTACAGCAAGATTTGTTTCTTCAAAAATTGGTGCTAACTCAAACTGATTTGGCGCAACCTCATTATGACGCGTTTTTACCGGAATACCCAATAACATACATTCCTGCTCTAAATCTCTCATATAAGTAAGCGCGCGGGTTGGGATAGATCCAAAATAGTGATCGTCTAACTGCTGTCCTTTTGCAGAAGTATGACCTAATAAGGTTCTTCCTGTCATCATTAAGTCTGGACGAGAATTTGCCAAAGCTTTGTCGATCAGGAAATATTCCTGCTCCCATCCTAATGTTGCCGTTACCTTTTTTACGTTTTTGTCAAAATATTTACAAACTTCTGTAGCTGCTTCGTCAATTGCAGATAATGCTCTTAATAAAGGTATCTTATTATCTAAAGCTTCACCAGTATAAGCGATGAATACAGTTGGAATACATAAAGTTGTACCATATATAAAAGCAGGCGAAGTTGGATCCCAGGCTGTATAACCTCTTGCTTCAAATGTATTTCTAATTCCACCATTTGGGAAACTTGATGCATCTGGTTCCTGCTGTACTAATTGTGCACCGCCAAATTTTTCTACAGACTCATTGCCGTCATAAGACGTTTCAAAAAAAGCATCATGTTTTTCTGCTGTTGTTCCTGTAAGCGGCTGAAACCAGTGTGTATAATGTGTAACACCTTTTGATAATGCCCATTCTTTCATTCCCATGGCGATATAATCTGCCAGTTTTCGTTCTATCTTCGTTCCATGTTGAATGGCATCTCTTACTCCTTTTAAAGCATCAGAAGTTAAATACTGCTTCATTGCTTTTTCATTAAACACATTTGAACCAAAAAGATTAGATTTTCTATCAATTTCTTCAAAATGCACCGGCTTTCTGGTAGAAGCTTCTTTTAGCGCTTGGAAACGTAATGTTGACATGTCTATAATTTTAAAAATTCGTAATAATTTTCATTGAAAAATGATCGACAAATATAAACAATAAATAACCCTGTTTTAAACTTAAATTCGAGATTTTTATACGAGGATTTTTCAACAGATGAAGCTTTTTTTAAAGAATAATAAAGATGATGTAAAGAAATATAACAAAAAACCTCAATATTATTCATTAAATAAACATTTTTTCATAATTTCTTAACCCTAAAATTCAAAAACAACACCATATTTTTACGAATTTATTTTTTTATAGCGTTAAAAATTACTTTTTTTAAAATATACCCCTGCCAAAATTGCGCTTCTCAAAAAAATAGTACTTCATAAAACAAAATAGCCCCCTAATTTTTAGGACTAAAAAAATAAATCTATATTTGACCCAGCGAAAAAACAAAAAAAATAAATTTATATTATTATGGCTAAAATTAAGTTAGAGTACATTTGGTTAGACGGATATGAACCAACTCAAAATCTTAGAAGTAAAACTAAAGTTGAAGAGCACGAAAATTTCAAAGGAACATTAGAAGAACTTGGAAATTGGTCATTTGACGGTTCGTCAACAAAACAAGCTGAAGGTGGATCTTCTGACTGTTTATTAGTTCCAGTTGCAATCTATCCAGATCCAACTCGTATTAACGGATGGTTAGTAATGTCTGAAGTTATGTATGCTGATGGAACTCCGCACCCATCTAACGGAAGAGCCACAATTGATGATGATAATGATGATTTTTGGTTTGGTTTCGAACAAGAGTATTTCATCATGGATACTAAAACACAACTTCCACTTGGTTTCCCAGTTGGAGGATACCCTGCTCCACAAGGGATGTACTACTGTTCAGTAGGTGGAAAAAACACTCACGGTAGAAAATTAGTTGAAGAACACGCTGATTTATGTATCGCTGCAGGAATCAACTTTGAAGGAATCAACCAAGAGGTTGCCTGCGGACAATGGGAATTCCAATTATTCGCTAAAGGTGCTAAAAAAGCAGGAGACGAAATCTGGGTTGCTCGTTACTTATTAGACCGTTTAACTGAGAAATATGGTTACTATATTGAATATCACCCAAAACCTCTAGGAGATACAGACTGGAATGGTTCTGGAATGCATGCTAACTTCTCTAACGAAGTTTTAAGAACATGTGGAGACCAGGCTACTTACGAAAGAATTTGCGAAGCTTTCCGTCCTGTTACTGCTGAGCACATCGCAGTTTACGGAGCTTACAATGACCAACGTTTAACTGGTAAACACGAAACAGCTTCTATTCACGATTTCTCTTATGGAGTTTCAGACAGAGGATGTTCTATCAGAATTCCTTTAATGACTGTTCAAAAAGGATGGAAAGGATGGCTGGAAGACAGAAGACCAGCTTCAAACGGAGACCCTTACAAAATTGCTGCTAGAATTATCAAAACTGTTAAATCAGCTCTATAATTCAAAACTTACAATATATTATAAAAATGCCGGCATTCTTGCTGGCATTTTTTTATGCATTAAACTCTGCAAATTTTAAAAACATTTTGAATTTTACACACACAGAAACCTCATAACTCTATAATAATTAACATTTTACAAATAACAAATATTCCTTAATTTTAGGACTAAATTTAATTTTTAAGTTAAACATCAAAACTTATCTTTGTAAATCATTTAAAAAAATCAACATGATAGTCTGGACTCTCTTTTTGCTGGCCGTAGTTTTTATTCTTGCTTTAGATTTAGGTGTATTTAACAAAACACCTCATATTATAAGCACCAAAGAAGCCAGCAAATGGACCTTAATTTGGGTTACTTTATCCTTTCTTTTTTCAGGAGTAATTTATTGGCTTTACACTACAGATTATATCGAAAACCCTGATGGTTTAAAACCTGCAGTAGCTTCAATGAAGTTTATTACCGGTTATTTAATCGAGTTATCTTTAAGTGTCGATAATATCTTTGTAATTGCGATCATTTTTGCATCGTTTAAAATCCCGCAAAAATACCAACACCGTGTTTTATTCTGGGGAATTCTGGGCGCAATTGTATTCCGCGGATTAATGATTTTCTTCGGAGTAATGCTTATCAATAAGTTTGCGTGGACTACTTATATCTTTGGAATCTTCTTAATATTTACAGCCGTAAAAATGTTATTTTCCGGCGAAGAAGAAGACTTTCACCCAAAAGACTCTTTTGTTTACAAAGCTTTAGGAAAAATTATTCCTATTACATCAGAAATGGATGGTGAGAAATTTTTCATTTTAACCGAAAAAGGAAAAAAAGCCGCTACCCCGCTTTTCGTAGCTTTGATTGTAATTGAGGTAATGGACGTTTTATTTGCTGTAGATAGTGTTCCTGCAATTCTTGCTATTACTAAAGATCCGTTTTTAGTATTCAGTTCTAATATTTTTGCAATTCTGGGATTACGTTCTATGTATTTTTTCCTGGCAAATATGCTGGCAAAATTCAGTTATTTAGAATATAGCTTAGTTGCCATTTTAGCTTTTGTTGGTTTAAAAATGCTTTTACACGATTGGATACACGTTCCAGAATGGGCATCTTTAGGATTTATTGCACTTTCACTTTTAGTAGGAATCTTGGTTTCGCTTAAATTCGGAAAAGAAAAAGTATTAACTGATTCTGATTTAGATCAGCATTAATAGTTCTAATATATTAGGTATAAAAAAAAGGAAATCGTAAGATTTCCTTTTTTTTTTATTAATTCATTTCAGAATTAGTTTAATTGCTTAACATTGCTATCATCAATGTTATATTTTTTAATTACAGCATTATAATCTGAATAATCAGCTTTTGCTTTTTTTGCATTTAACCCGTCATCTCCAGGAATAATAACAACTCTAAATGTTTTTCCAAGTCTAAAACTACTTGGCAACTGAGATAAATCACTCAAACTTCCATCAATAAAAACCGTAACTCTATTTTTAGAAAAGTTAAAATTATACTGAGCAGTTTCTAAACCATCATTAAAGTAATATATCTGAGGTAACAATGCCCAGCTGTCTACTGCATTTGGAGCACTAACTAACTCATACACCAAAACATTATCTCCAGACAACATACCTGACGGTGTACTGGTAACAGCAAAATCTGGTCCAGCAAAATTAACATTATTCATTTCATAAACATAAGGAAGCAAAACTCCTCCATCTTGTCCCGGAGGCCCTTCTGGCCCTTCACAGCTTGTAAATGCAATTAACCCAACAACTGCGAATAGTGTAAGTATCTTTTTCATAATATTATCTTTTTTAAGGTTTGTACTATAAAGGTATTCCAAAAATCAAACCAAAAAAAATCTTAAGGTTTAAAAATTCGATATTTTTTACCTATTTCTTAGTAACTACTTGATTTTTAAGCAAAATTTTATTGAAGAACAAAACGTGATATGGCAGTGAATTTTCCCAGTAGTCCCAAGTATGCGCACCCGGACGTTCGGTGTAATCGTGTTCTACTTTATTATATACTAATCGGCGGTGCAATTCTCTGTTTGGCTCTATTAGGAAATCATCTACACCACAATCTATAACTAAAGGCAGTTTGTTTGCTTTTATTTTATCGAGCATTCCCATAACAGCGTGCTGTGCGTACATTTCAGAACTATCACTTTTATCTCCAAAAACAGGCTGCATTAATTTTACGACCTGAGCCGATGATTCACGATTAAGCATTGTACCCATATCTACTGCACCGCTCATACTTCCTGCCGCGCAAAATAAATCAGGATGTCTTGTCGAAAGATACAAAGCACCATGCCCTCCCATTGACAGACCTGTAATTACTCTTCCGTTTCTATTACTTATTGTTCGGTAGGTTTTATCTACTTTTTGAATTACTTCCTGTGTAATAAAAGTTTCAAACTGACTTTCTTTATTTACCGGACTATCCAGATAAAAGCTAAAGGTCTCGCCTTCTGGCATTACAATAATAAGATTGTATTGATCTGATAAATTTTGAACGAGTTTTTTGTTTGGCGTATTTTTCAGCCAATCGCTAAAATGTCCGTATGCACCGTGCAGTAAATACATTACTGGAAAAGCGGTTTTACTTTTAGCATAAGAATTTGGCAAAACAACTGCAGCTTTGTAAGTTTTACTCATGGCTGCACTTGCAATTTGTAAAGTGTCTACTTTTGCTGCGTATGACATTGACGAAAGACACAGAAAAACGGCGAATAGTAAAATTTTAAGGTTTTTCATTTTGATAGTTTTTTTCGATTAAAAGGAATGTAAATATACTTTTTTCCGAATAACTATATGAAAAATCTCACTGATTTTCTAAGAACAAAGCCCCTCGATTTTTTGTCACAGATTACACAGGTTGAAATGATTTTTCTTTAGCAACAGAAAAGCCTCGAATTCAATGAATTAAATTCATGAATTCGAGGCTGATAAAATTTAACCTTTAACAAATATTAACTAATTATAATCTTGTGTTCGTGGCGGTATTGCGATGCGCTTTTTCCGGTATATTGTTTAAACGATTTACTAAAGTGGCTGAAATTATTAAAACCGCTTTCATAACAAACCTCGTTTATACTTATTGGTTTTTCGGCCAAAAGTTTTGAAGCATGTACCAAACGATATTCGTTTACAAATTCAGTAAATGTTTTATTAGATATTTTTTTAAAATAACGACAAAACGAAGGAGTTGTCATACTTACCAGGCTGGAAACCTCGTCGATAGCGATAGACTGCTGAAAATTATCTTTTACATAATTAAAAACAACATTCATACGATCGTTATCTTGAGTTTGAAGCTCCATTGCAAAACCATCTGCATTCAGCATTGTGTATTCTTCAGATGAATCTAACTCATCCAAAATACTTAAAAGTGTAAGCAGACGTTCGAACGGAAGCTGATGCTCCATCATTTCTATTTTCTTTCCAATTTGTTTTTTTGTTTCGCCTCCAAAAGCAATTCCGCCTTTTGACTGACTCAAAACATTTTGAATCTTTCTCATTTCCGGTACTCCAAAAAAGCCATTCCCCAAAAACTCAGGTTTAATATGAATAACCGTTTCGTTTACGTTTCCCGTTTGTTCATTCGTAAAACCGCAATGCGGCAAATTAGAGCCTATCAAGATCAAACTACCATTTGTGTAATAGGAAACATGGCTTCCTATTTGTCTTTTTCCTGCCCCGCCGTTTATATAAACCAACTCAATCTCAGGATGATAATGCCATAAATGAGCTTTGCTATTGGTCTTTTCGGCGTGTTTCGTGTAGGTAAAAGAACTTCCGTATGAGTTAGTTATCACTTCAAGAGCTGGGGCAATTGTTTTCATGATAAATCCTTTTAAAAAATAATAGCAAATTTAACAAAAATACCTAATATAATTTAAAAATTAACCTACAACGGTTTCGCAAATGAGAATTTTTCATCAAAATAAGCAAAAAGCCAAACTTTAATCAATCGCAAAATGCCCGTTTTTTAAACGACCAATATTTTTTTTCCTGATTTTTTTAATATATCGTATTAAATCGACCTTTTTTATAGACATTTATTATTTCTGTAAGAATATTGGAAGTTTTAAAAAATCTTAACATTTAAAAATATTTGAAAAATAATAGCTGAATTAACAAAAACACCTAAAAAAAATCAAATTTTAACCTATAACGGTTTCGTAAATGAGAATATAGCACATAAATTGGAAAATAGAGTTGATATAAAAACAATACAGTCATAGTAATTTTACATCAGAGAATTAGAGATATAATTTAAAAAACAAATACTATGAAAAAGATTGTAAAATTAAGTTTAGTATGTGCGGTGCTTTTATCAGGTTTCAGTACTTATGCGATTGATGGAAATGAGGACTTTAATCTTCATGTATTAAAAAACGGAAAAAATATCACTTTTGGTCTTAATCAAGTACAAAGAGCAAAATTGGCTATATACGATAAAGAAGGTACATTATTCTATTCTGAAATTGCTTCAGGTAAAGATGGAATTTTAAGAACTTTCAACTTACAGGATTTTCCTGATGGAGTTTACTTTTTAGAAGTTGAAGACAACGCTAAAAAAGTAAGATACGAAATCAACGTAAATAATGAAGTTACAACTTTATCTTCAAAAGCAATATCATCAGTTTACAAAACAACTGAAAAAAATACAAGCGTAGCAGTACGCTAAACAAGTTATACTTCTCATAAGTATAAAACTAAGGTTAGATAGTTAGTAAAGTTAAAAACGTAAGTTTTAAAACAGCTCTTTGTGGTTATTGGGCTGTTTTTTTTTGCTCTAAACTTTTCTAAATTTTGTATTTAATCTTATTTCATACCTATATATTATAGTAGTTTTAATTTCACGCAGTCTCAACAATCATTGTCATTTCGACGTAAGGAGAAATCTTCGCAAGTAACTCCGTAACGAAATTCTAATCTTTGTCGAGTTTCTCGTGGAGATTTCTCTTCCGAAGCCTCGGGATCGAAATGACAAAAACACGCATAATAACTTCAAAAATGAACTTTAATCAAAGTTTATTTAATACCTAAATTCCTTTTCAATCCTCTGTCTCTTTTTCTCTTTGAACCTCTGCCTCTTTACCTTTCCGGAAAAAGCAAAAACCTTGAAAAATAACAACTGAATTAACGAAAACGATAAAGATAATTCAAATTTTAACCTATAACGGTTTCGTAAATGAGAATACAGCATCGAAATTGGAAAATAGAGTTGATAAAAAACATATATATCTAAAGTAATTTTACATCAGAGAATTAGAGATAAAAACATTAAAATAAAATAGTATGAAAAAGAATTTAAAATTGAGTTTAGTATGTGCTGTACTTTTATCAGGATTAAGTACTTATGCAATAGACGGAGGTAACGTTTTTAATATGCACGTTATGAAAGCAAATGGTAAAATGATCACTTTTGCTTTAAACCAGGTTCAAAAAGCAAGCATTAGCATATATGACAAAAATGGAAGTTTAATTTATTCTGAAAATGCTTCTGGAAAAGAAGGTATTTTAAGAACATTCAGTTTAGAAGAATTTCCAGAAGGAACTTATTTCCTTGAAATCGAAGACAACAATAAAAAAGCAAGACACGAAATTAAAATTACAAACGAAACTTCTGTTTTGTCTTCAAAAGCACTTTAATAAGCAGATTTCTGCAAACAATATAAACGCACTCATGCGTTGTAAAAATTTATACTCGCATACAGTATAAAAATGAGGTTAGATAGTTAGTAAAGTTTAAAAACGAAAGTTTTAGAAACAGCTCTTTGTGGTTATTGAGCTGTTTTTTTTGTGCTTTACTTTTCGGTAAAAATCAATTAATACAACGACCTGTTTTTTGCATCAAATATTACGAAATTGTAAGATAAAGGTAAATTTACATTTTTGCAAAAACGTTGAAAAATAATAACCGAATTAACCAAAACGATAAATATAATTCAAATTTTAACCTATAACGGTTTCGTAAATGAGAATACAGCATCGAAATTGGAAAATAGAGCAGATACTTTTTTTGTAGTCCTTAAGTAATTTTACATCAGAGAATTAAACTAATAATTTAAAAACTAAGAACTATGAAAAAGATTTTAAAATTGAGTTTAGTATGTGCTGTACTTTTTACAGGAAGTACGTATGCAATTGATGGGAACGAAGATTTTAATCTTCATGTAATAAAAGCAAACGGAAAGCTTATAACATTTGCTCTTAACAGAGTACAAAAAGCAAACCTTGCAATTTACGACAAAGACGGATCTCTAATTTATTCTGAAACTGCTTCAGGTAAAGATGGAATATTAAGAACCTTCAGCTTAGAAGAATTTCCGGAAGGAACTTACTTTTTAGAAGCAGAAGACAATGTAAAAAAAGTTAGACACGAAATTAAAATTACAGATGAGGCTACAGTTTTATCTGCAAAAGCTATTTCGACAGTTTATAAAGCAGGATATGCTGCTAAAAATACAAGCGTAGCAGTGCGCTAAAAAAGTTATACTTCTCATAAAGTATAAATAAGGTTAGATAGTTAGTAAAGTTAAAACTGTGATTGTTTTAAAAACAGCTCTTTGTGGTTATTGAGCTGTTTTTTTATGCTTTTAACCGAAGAAAAAAACTCTCTTTAACTTTTTTGAAAAATTATTCTTAATAATTATTAAAGCCGCTTTTTTTTGTTAAAAAATAATTTTAAAAAAGATAAAACCGCAAGTCCCGTATTTACGTACATAGCGTAGACAAAACACAGAAAAGGTTTTAATTCAGCATTTTAAACCTCAAAAAAGACAGGTTTTTTGATAAAAAATTAAAATTCTATTTGTAGTTTTGACCGTTCCACATTAAGTAATAAAAATAATAATTTAAAAAAAACATGACAAAATTTACCAAGACAGGTTTAGTTGCTGCCTTTTTTTTAGCAACAGTATTTACTTACGCCATTGATGGAAAAGGCGATTACATTTTACACATTCAAACTGGAAACGGAAAAGTAGTCAGCTTTACTTTAGACACAGTTGAAAAATCATCTTTTTCGATCTACGACGAAAACCACAATTTACTTTATGCGGGAGAATCTGCAGCAAACAAATTAGAAGTTTCAAAAACAATAAGCCTGGAAGGTTTTCCTGCCGGAACTTATGTACTTGAAGTAACAGCAAACGACAAAGTTGCGAAACACGAGATTAAAGTTGCTGCTAAAAAGGCAAAAACTGTAAAATTAGACGAAACTGTAAACCATAGTCCAGGATTTCGTCGTTAACCACTTTTTTTGCCCCACAAAAAAATTAGAAAAGCAGCTCTATAAGATGGAGCTGCTTTTTTTTATTTATGATGGATTAAAATCCATCTCTACAATATGCATCGTTTCTTCGGAACTTCCTTAGAACTGTATAACCCCCAATATTGTCATTTCGACGAAGGAGAAATCTCCGTAAGAAGCTCGACAAAGATTGAACTCTTCGCTGCGGAGTTACTTGCGAAGATTTCTCCTTCGTCGAAATGACAAACTGTATAGAATTTTATTCTTTAACTCTCTATCAAAAATAAAAACCTCTCATTTCTGAGAGGTTTTCTATATTTTAAAAATACTAATTATTTCTCTTTTAGCAATTTTTCTAAATATTCTATTTTATCTTTTTCTGACTGAAGCAAACGCTCGTAAAGCTTTTTATTTTCCTCAAAAGATTCTACTAGTTTATCCAATGGATTGAAAGTACAAGTATTATAACTATTAAAATTATTATCTGAATCGTTAAACGTATTAAAATAATTAATCACACCTTCTTCTGAAAAGTTTTTAATTGCTTCTGCTGTTACACCCAATGCTTTTGCAATTGCAATAAGTTTATCTTCATCAATCGTTTCACTATTTTCTAAAATAGAAATCGCCTGTTGATTTGTTCCTAAAGCCTGCGCCAAAGCTTCCTGCTTCATATCACGAAGTTCACGAATACGGCTTATTTTTCGCCCTATATGATTTGGTTTTGTTAGTGTGCTCATAATTCAAAGATAATAATTTAGTGTAAGAATCTGCGAGATGTAAAAAACATATTTAATCGTGTAGTAAACACAAAAAATTGATAGGACACATAAAAATCTATTTCTTCCTTCGCCGAATCAAAACAAAAGTACAATTTTTCTTATAATAATTTATAAAAGCCAAATCGTAAACTAATTATCAAACAAAATAAATATACGCCTTATGGAAACAAATGAACCTGAAATTGTAAAAAACCTAAAACGATTAACTACTCTTTATTTCAAAACCCTAAAACCCAGAACTGACAACTCAAACGAATATTTCGCTCAAATTAAAATTCAAAACCATTTTGAACTCGGCTGTATTATAACCGATTTGCTAAAACTCTGCATTCTCGCACTCGATCATGATATGCACAACGTTCCCGAAAAGAAAAACCAATCTATAAACGTAAGCCTTATTTTAGAAACTGTTCTGCAACTATTTCCTTTAGACGAAATGGAGTTTTTGGGATATGTTGGCGAGATTGCCGGGGAATGATTTTCTTTTTTGTTATTTCAAAACGATATAAACATAGCCCGTGGTTTCAACCACGGGAACGTAATATTGTCTTGCTCGTATTGTGTACCCGTGGTTGAAACCACGGGTTATATCTGATAATTGGATTTTTGTTTTGCTTATGATAATGGATTTTGGTTACGGAATTTCTTTGTCTTGGACGGATTAAAATCCATCCCTACAATATGCTTTGTTCCTTTGGAACTTCTTCAATATTAACCGCAATCTTGTCATTTCGACGAAGGAGAAATCTTCGCAAGAAACTCGACAACAGTGCGTGCTCAGCGCGTAGAGATTTCTCCTTACGTCGAAATGACAAACTTTATAGAATTTTATTTTTTTGCTGGCGCGAGCGTCTCGCTCGTGCATTTCTTTGTGTTCACGAGCGAGACGCTCGCGCTAGCGGGGAAACAAAGAAAATATCATAATCGACTTTCATGATATCTCATCAATCTATGAAAACTTTTCCAAATTTTTTTACTTTGTCTTTTTATGGCATCAGATCTATTTATTGA
The DNA here is from genome assembly GCF_000016645.1 of Flavobacterium johnsoniae UW101. Lineage (NCBI taxonomy): Bacteria > Pseudomonadati > Bacteroidota > Flavobacteriia > Flavobacteriales > Flavobacteriaceae > Flavobacterium > Flavobacterium johnsoniae. The sequence continues at coordinate 2,805,825 of NC_009441.1, read as the reverse complement.
TTTCATGCTATCATTTGCTTTATAAAGATAACTTAAATAATTTCCCCAATAATATTCTTTTGTTTTCAAGTACAATCTTGGATTATCTTTTGATGGGCGAAAAATTAATTTTCTTCTTGCCCCTTTATATGTAAATCTTTTATATAATCTAGATTTGAAAATGTCTCTATCTGGATTTTTACTGTTAATTGCCAAAGATGTAGATTTTTTAAAAGATCTTTTCATTGATCTATAAAACTTAGAGAAACCCGAAGTTTTAACTAAAATTTTTTGCCCATTATATTCAAAACCTAAATACTCTAAAGTTTTATTAAAATTAGGTTCTTTTGTTTTTTCATCTATTTCAAAGCCTAAAAATTTTCCATTTAATTCTTCAAATCTGTAAACCTTAGTTTTACTTTCACTAATTTCTAATTTTACTAAATTCTGAATTCTGTCTCTAACAAACTTAATTATATCATCTTCAAATTCTTGTTCGCAAATAATAATTAAATCATCGCTGTATCTTTGATAAAAACCTTTGTTCGATACAATCTTATCATATACCTCCTGATCAAAATCCATCATATAAACATTCGCTAATGTTGCGCTTATTGGACTACCTTGAGGTATTCCTTTAGTACTATTGGCAGAGATAATAAGATTTAAATTATTCTTTAAAAAATCACTTTTACTACAATAAGCAACAGCATTTTTTTCTTTGAAATATTTATTAGAATTAATTTTTATTCTTTTGTATTCTTTTTTATCTGAATTAGGAATACCTTTTTCCACAATCATAGTTCCAAAATAACTATTAAATAATTGATCTGATTCTACGTATCGTAGGTTTGTAAGTGCTTTAAATACATTAAAATGGCAGTCTGGCAAGGTTTTCTCATTTAGTAGTCTACTCCACTGTTTTTTTAATATTTTATGGTTTAAATTATCAAAAAAAGATGTTACATCTGCAACAATTACACTGAGTTTTTTCTCTTTATTCTTTTCAATATATTCAAAAGTATCTTTCGCAAAATCAATATTACATTTGTTTTTCTCTGAACCCTCAAAAAGGGGAATTTTGCGATAAGCTACGATTGAATTATTGAAATTTTTTAATTTCATCAATTCTTTATAATTTTCACTTAGTAGATAATTGTAATATGAAAATATCAAAGAATCTAAATGAGATGAATAATAAATGTTTCTGATTTTAGGAGTTCCTATAATTCGTCTTCTTTTTCCACTAGGATTTCTGGTATTTGTAGATAAATCAGCACGATATTTTCTTTGAACAATACATTTATGTACTAAGGGTAAAAAACTATGCTTTTTAATGCAGTTTTCATCTTGCACATACCTCTTAATCCATTTATAATCTTTTTGTGTTATTGGTTCTCCAATATGAGGATAACGTTTTAATTTAAACCATTCTTCTATTTCCATATAAAAAAGGAGGGCCAGATTAATAGTAGCAGGTTTAGAATGCACATGCCTTTCGAAGCTTTCACATAAAATGCTATTTCAACACTACTCTCTTCAGGTATCGAAATTGTTATCTTTGTAATAAATCACTTAAACATCATTAAAATGCTTAGAAATAGATTCTTCAGATTCAACCTCAAGAAGCAAACAGCTTTAACACTGTTAGCAACCATTTCTTTACTTCTCTCTATTTATTTAAAGGGAAATTTGGAAATTGGTATTTTCTTTCCCGACTAACGTATATCTTAGAAGGTATTACCGAGTAAAACGTAACATTCTGACCTTCTGGCCCATATTTGATTTCATTTTAAAATATTCTTTTTTCATTTAAAGCATAATCTTTGTTTTGCCTAAATATTAAGAAACTGATATTGAGCAAACATATAAAAAACCTTCCTGAAAAAATTACGGTAAACCGTAAACAATAAAATAAAAACAAAAAAACCTCCCAAAAAATCTTGAGAGGTTTCTTAAATCTATAAAAAGTAAATTCTACATATTCCTTCTATACTGCCCTCCCACTTCAAACAAAGCCGAAGTAATCTGACCTAAAGAACAAACCTTTGTTGCTTCCATTAAATGGTCGAATAAGTTTTCATTTTTAATAGCGGCTTGCTGTAACGTATTTAAATGCTCGTTTACTTTTGCTTCGTGGAAATTATGCAAGTTATCCAGCATCGTAATTTGATACTGTTTTTCTTCTTCTGTAGCACGAATAACCTCAGCTGGAATTACGGTTGGCGAACCTTTTGAACTCAGGAACGTATTTACACCCACAATTGGGAAATCGCCGTTGTGTTTTAAGGTTTCGTAATACAAGCTTTCTTCCTGAATTTTAGAACGTTGGTACATGGTTTCCATTGCGCCAAGAACACCGCCACGTTCTGTAATTCTGTCGAATTCCTGAAGAACTGCAGCTTCAACTAAATCGGTTAATTCTTCGATGATGAACGAACCTTGAATTGGGTTTTCGTTTTTCGCTAAACCTAATTCTTTATTAATAATCAACTGAATTGCCATAGCACGACGCACAGATTCTTCTGTTGGCGTTGTAATCGCTTCGTCGTAAGCATTTGTATGCAATGAATTACAGTTATCGTAAATGGCATACAAAGCCTGCAAAGTCGTTCTAATATCGTTAAAATCAATTTCCTGCGCGTGTAATGAACGTCCAGAAGTTTGGATATGATATTTCAGCATTTGTGCTCTTTCGTTGGCTCCGTATTTATTTTTCATGGCTTTTGCCCAAATTTTACGTGCCACACGACCAATAACCGAATATTCTGGATCTACTCCGTTTGAGAAGAAGAATGATAAATTCGGACCAAAATCGTTGATGTTCATGCCGCGGCTCAAATAATATTCCACATAAGTGAAACCATTTGAAAGCGTAAATGCCAATTGCGTAATTGGATTTGCTCCCGCCTCGGCAATATGATATCCTGAAATCGAAACCGAATAGAAATTACGAACGTTTTTAGTAATAAAATATTCCTGAACGTCGCCCATTAATCGCAAAGCAAATTCGGTTGAAAAAATACAAGTATTCTGCGCCTGATCTTCTTTTAAAATATCAGCCTGAACTGTTCCACGAACTTGAGCTAACGTTTTTACTTTTATTTCGTTATACACTTCCAAAGGTAAAACCTGATCTCCCGTAACTCCCAAAAGCATTAATCCTAAACCGTTGTTTCCGGCAGGAAGTTCACCTTGGTATTTCGGTCTTTCGATTCCTTTATCTTTATATAATTTGTTGATTTTAGCTTCAACTTCTTTTTCTAAATCATTTGCTTTGATGTAAATCTCACATTGCTGATCGATTGCGGCATTCATAAAGAAACCCAACAGCATTGGCGCAGGCCCATTAATCGTCATACTTACCGAAGTTAAAGCATGAACCAAATCGAAACCTGAATATAGTTTTTTAGCATCATCTAAACAGCAGATTGAAACCCCTGCATTTCCGATTTTTCCGTAAATATCTGGACGTAAATCTGGATCGTTTCCGTACAAAGTTACGCTGTCAAAAGCCGTAGATAGACGTTTTGCAGGCATTCCTGCGCTTACATAATGAAAACGTTTGTTGGTTCTTTCTGGTCCGCCCTCGCCCGCAAACATTCTCGACGGATCTTCGCCTTCACGTTTAAACGGATATAATCCAGAAGCAAAAGGAAATTCTCCAGGAACATTTTCCTGTAAATTCCAACGCAAGATATCGCCCCAACCTTCATATTTAGGCAAAGCAATTTTCGGAATCTGTAAATGCGATAAACTTTCAGAATGCGTTGCAATCTTGATTTCTTTATCACGAACTTTAAACGAGTAAACCGGATTTTTATATTTGGCTACTTTTTCATCCCAATTCAGGATAATTTCCCAATTGTACGGATCTAAATCCATTTTTACTTTATCAAACTGATTTAGTAAAAGATTTAAAAAGATTCTGTTTTCGTCGTGCTCTGCGATTCCGCTTGGTAAAACTGTAGAATCGTCAATTCCTGCTTTTGTAATCTGCGGTACTTTTCCAGAAACCGATTCGATGGTTTTGAAAATTCCGTATAGTTTTTGAGCGACTTTTTGCTGCGAAAGTGCGATTTCATCATAAGATCTGTTATTCTCTGCAATTTCAGATAAATAACGTGTTCTTCCCGGCGGAATCACGAAGATTTTCTCGCTCATTTCTTTAGTGATTTCAAAAGTCGATTTCAAATCTGAAGCCGTTTTTTCAACCACTTTATCCATAATCGCTTTATAAAGCGTGTTCATTCCAGGATCGTTAAACTGTGAAGCAATCGTTCCGAAAACTGGCATTTCATCAGGATTTTTATCCCAAAGATTATGGTTTCTTTGATATTGTTTTTTTACATCGCGTAAAGCGTCAAGTGCGCCGCGTTTATCAAATTTATTTAAAGCCACTAAATCGGCAAAATCAAGCATGTCGATTTTTTCCAATTGTGTTGCCGCTCCAAATTCTGGTGTCATTACATATAAGGATACATCAGAATGATCCATAATCTCGGTATCAGACTGACCAATTCCCGAAGTTTCCAGAATAATCAAATCGTATTTTGCTGCTTTTAAAACCTGAATCGCTTCGGCTACATATTTAGACAAAGCCAAATTTGACTGACGTGTCGCCAGCGAACGCATATACACACGAGGATTATTAATGGCATTCATACGGATCCTGTCTCCTAAAAGTGCTCCTCCCGTTTTTCTCTTAGAAGGATCGACAGAAACTAATCCGATTGTTTTTTCTGGAAAATCAATTAAAAATCGGCGAACCAATTCGTCAACCAAAGATGATTTTCCTGCTCCTCCTGTTCCTGTAATTCCCAAAACCGGAATTTTAGAACTTGCATTACTTTCGTGAATTTTATCAAAAACTGGTTTTGCAATTTCAGGGAAATTTTCTGCAGAAGAAATCAAACGGGCAATTGCCGTTGGGATTTTATTTTCGATATGATCGATTTCTCCGTTTAGTTTATCTCCAATAGGAAAATCAGCACGCTGTACCAAATCATTAATCATTCCCTGAAGTCCTAAAGAACGTCCGTCGTCTGGAGAATAAATTCTTGTAATACCATATTCGTGTAATTCTTCAATTTCGCTTGGCAGGATCACTCCGCCCCCGCCCCCGAAGATTTTAATATGTCCCACTCCTTTTTCGCGAAGCAGATCATACATATATTTAAAGTATTCATTGTGTCCGCCTTGGTAAGAAGTCATGGCAATTGCATTGGCATCTTCCTGAATTGCGGTATTTACAACTTCTTCTACACTTCGGTCATGCCCCAAATGTATTACCTCTACACCGGTTGACTGAATGATACGGCGCATGATATTAATGGCTGCATCATGTCCGTCAAAAAGCGAAGCCGCTGTGACAATTCTTACTTTATTTTTAGGAATATATGGTATTTGCTGTTCCATTTTATGAATATGATAATTTTAAGCGACCAATTTACAAAATATTTTAATATTTGTTTATACTTCTCTATTTATGTTTTCCAAAATATATCGATTTCGTTGACTTATAGGGTAACAATTTCGCTAACTAGCTGATATAGTTAAAGAAAGCTTAAAGACATGGCAATTTCGCAACATTTAAATAAAATCAATAAACATGTTTCGCCGCTTCCTAAAGTAATTTAGCAATGTAGAAAAGGCCCCAGATTTTTACCCAAAACTTGAAATCTAAGTAGTAACGTAAAAATTTAAATGAAAATGAAAACTTTATATTCACTAAGCATTATTTTAGCTCTAAGTTTTAGCGTCGTATCTTTTAGTAAATATGAAAGCACCGATACTAAAGAGCATAAATCTAACACCTCAATCTTTTACAATTCAGATAATGATGCTGTAAAAGAAAGCGTTTCAAATGAATTCTTCAAAAAATATACTGATTTAAAAAAGTATAAATCTGAAGTAATGTCATTATACAAAAACAGAACTCTGGGAACTATTTGGTTTGATGAAGATGAAATCAACGAATTTGGTTCTGTATTGTATGAAAAAGCAAAAAAAACAAACGATTTGGTTATTCCATACCAAAAAGAAATCGACCAGCTTTTTGATTCTTCATCAGAAAATAACATTTCTAAAACTGATGCGGATATGCTTTTAAGCTCTTTGTATGTTCTATACGCCAAAAAAAGCAATTCAGACAAGAAAAAATTGTCTTATGATGCCATGCTGAAAGATTTTTTAAATTACAGCACAATCGAAGAAGCTACTGCAAAAGTTGAAGATGATGGAAATCTTTATGACCAATATTACAAACTGCAAGGTGTTTTAAAACAATACAAAAAACTTGAAAAATCAAGTAAATGGAAACCTATTGTTGCAGAAACTCCTTATAAAGATTTGCGACCTGATGCTGTTTCACCTACTATCGCTCAGGTTAGAACCCGTTTGTATTTATTGGGCGATTTAAAACAAGATTCTAAAAGCGATTTTTATGATCGTGAACTAATGGACGGCGTTATGAAATACAAAGTTCGTAACGGTTTTAAACCAAATTATATTTTAGCAGAAGAACATATTAAAGAAATGAATATTCCAGTTTCGGATAAAGTAAAAACTTTGATGCTTAACATGGAAAGAATTCGCGCTATTTCTCCAGAATTAGTCAACAATGACGAATATGTTCTGGTAAATGTGCCTTCGTATGAATTGATTTATGTTAAAAACGGAAAAATAGAATTAACATCAAGCGTTTTTGTTGGTTCTCCTTTAACTAAAACTACCATTTTTAACGGGCAGATTGACAGAATCGTTTTTAGTCCGTATTGGACAGTACCTCAAAGTATTGTTCAAAATGAGTTAAGATCTAAAATTGCTGCAGATCCAAATTACCTTGCAGAAAAAAATATGGAAATGGTAAACGGACAAGTACGACAAAAACCAGGTCCTGATAACTCTTTAGGTTTGGTTAAATTTATGTTTCCAAACTCAGACGATATTTACATGCACGATACGCCTTCTAAAACTTTATTCGATTTCGAAAAAAGAACTTTCAGCCACGGTTGTATTAACGTAAAAATGGCCAAAGAATTAGCCGTTGCCATGCTGAAAGATTATCCTGAATGGACTCAGGCAAAAATTGATAAAGCTATGGAAGGTAAAGTAGAAAGCAGTTTTAAACTTTCTAAAAAAGTGCCAATCTATATCACTTATTTTACCTCTTTGGTAAATGAAAACGGTCAAATTGGTTTCTTTCAGGATGTTTATGAAAAAGATGCTGAGTCAGCTCCGCAGACTGCTCTTACTGTCAATTAATTTATTCAGAACACAGAATATATCGGAAACTCATTTAGTTGGGTTTCCGATTTTTTTTCTCCTAAAAATTAACCTTAATTTATTATTTTTAAAACTTTTAGGAGCAAAAAAATGGTTTACTTTTTTAGAACTTTGCAAAAATTTTTAGCCATGAAAACCAATAATACAGAAGGTCTAACAATGTTTGAAATAAACGTATTAGTACAACAGGGCGGACGATTTGTAGTTTTTCCGAATACTATTTCAAAACTTTTTAAAAAATTTAAACGTTCTAATATTTATTTTGTTCGTCCCGAAGAAAATACGTTTAAATATGCCTTAAAACACTTCTTTTTAAATTTAACCGTCAGCTGGAAAATGTTCCCATTAGGGCCAGTCTATGTCGTGAAATCTTTGTATTATTTAATAAAAGGCGGAAAAGATTATACACAGACAATTCTTGAAGATTTAAACCAAAAGAATCCAGTCTATAATCCTGATATGATTTTTTAAAGTATAATTAAAATCTTTTTTTAGCAGGTAATTAAACTTCTAAGATTAAGAAGAATAATTGTATATTTCGGGCTTATAAAATTTTCTAAACTAAGCCTTTTTAACTATGCAAAACGATCATCAGCCTCAAAAAAATTGGTGGGACAGAAACTGGAAATGGTTCGTTCCAACCGGATGTTTAGGTCTTCTTACTCTTTTTGGCCTTTTCATTGCCGGAATATTTTTTGGCGTTACCTCAATGATGAAAGATTCTGATGCTTATAAAGAATCTATAGCTGCCGCTCAAAACAATAAATTAGTGATTGAAAAACTAGGAAGTCCAATTGAAACTGACGGAATGGTTTCTGGCAATATCAGCACGGCAAATAATAGTGGTAATTGCAATTTAGAAATTCCGCTCAAAGGTCCAAAAGGAAAAGGAACTTTGTTTGTTACAGCAGAAAAAAGAGGAAAGTGGAAATACAGTGAACTAACTGTTTACATTGAAAAAACCGAAGAAGAAATAGATTTACTGCAGAAATAAAAAATCTATTGAACCAAACAACAATCTCATAAATGAAATCTTTTTTCTTTCTATTCGCCGGGCTTTTCCTGTGCGTTTCTTCATTTGCACAATCTGCGGGAAATTACCAAGTTTATATTGATCGAATTAAACAGTTCTCAAAACCTGTGAGAGTTTTGCGCAACGATGTGGATGCTCAGGGAAATGGCTCTATTGAATTTACAAATCAAAAAAATCAAATACTTCGTTTTAGATTGTCTGATAACAAACTTCAAAAAGGAGTATGCAGCATTGCTTTTGAAATCTATTATTATGAAAATAATTATTTAAGAAAAATTGAATCTCTTGACAGCAATGGAAATTTAATTGGCTGTAAACTAAAACTAAAAGAAGAAGCCGTAATAGAATTCACAATCGAAAAACCTGCTTTGTACTTAAAGAAAAAGAAACTAATTGATGATGCCGAAGGAAATATCGAAATGAAAGATGATTCGAAAGAAAAAATTATTCGTGTTCGATATTTTGATGCTGCTAATAGACCAATAATGCAGTTACAGCCTGATTACATTTCAAGCAAATCGTACTGGGATTATACTATTCGAATGTCCTGGCCCTAGATAAGTTGTTAAGAAACTGCAATTCTAAGCTGCTAAAACTTGTGATGTTAAGTTTACAACAAAATGTTAGTTCGCTTTAAATAAAATTGTGGCTTTGTTTTTGAATAAGTAGTATTTTTGAAACTTAAACAAATCCCCTACTAATGAAAAAGATTTTACTATTAGCCGTAACATTTTCACTTACTTCTTGTGCGCAGGTACAACAAACTCTAAATCAATTACCTCAGCTGTCATCTCAGATTCCTGGAGTTGGAGGTGTTGACATTGCTTCTGGACTAAAAGAAGCCCTTAATAAAGGAATTACTGAACAAGTGAGTAAATTAACCGCTGTAGACGGCTTTTATAAAAATGAAGCTGTAAAAATTTTAATGCCGGAAGAATTACAAAAAGTTGATGCCACTTTACGTAAAGTAGGTTTGAGTTCTCTTGCTGATGAAGGAATTAAAATGCTGAACCGCGCTGCCGAAGATGCGGTAAAAGAAGCAACTCCAATATTTGTTTCGGCTGTAAAAAATATGTCGTTTACAGATGCTAAGAACATCTTATTAGGAAACGACAGCGCTGCAACAAGTTATTTACAAGGAAGCACCACAACTGCTTTATACGGAAAATTTAATCCGGTAATTAAAAGTTCTTTTGAAAAAGTAGGTGCCGATGTAGTCTGGACAAAAATCATTAACAAATACAACACAATTCCATTAGTTAAAAAAGTAAATCCAGATTTAACTGATTATACGACAACTCAGGCTTTATCTGGTGTTTTTAAAATGATTGCTGTTGAAGAAAAAGAAATCCGTAACAATATCAGTGCAAGAACAACGCCTTTATTAAAAAGCGTTTTTGCAATGCAGGACGGAAAATAGTTTTTTTCTGAAGTTACAAAGGAACAAAGTTACAAAGGGGCAGAGAAACCTTTGTAACTCTGAATCTTTGCAACTTTGTCACTAACCAAAATAACCAAAAATGCAAAAAATAACCATTCTTATTCACTGTAAAGACCAAAAAGGTATTATTGCTGCAGTGACTACTTTTATTGCGAGAGTAGAAGGAAATATTATGTACATCGACCAGCACGTTGATGTGGAGCAAAATGTATTTTTTATGCGATTGGAATGCGAATTCGCCAATCATAAAATTACCATTGAAAGCTTAAAAGAAGAATTTGATAAAACCCTCGCCGCTGATTTTAATATGTCATGGGATTTGTACAATCAGGAACAAAAACCAAAAATGGCATTGTTTGTTTCTAAATACGATCATTGCTTGTTTGATATTTTAGGAAGATACAGCGCGGGCGAATTAAATGTAGAAATTCCGGTTATCATAAGTAATCATAATGATTTAAGATCGATTGCAGAACGTTTTGACATTCCGTTTCATTGTGTGCCTTTTACAAAAGACAATAAGGAAGAAGGTGAAGCCAAACAAATTGAACTATTAAAGCGATATGAAATCAACTTTATTGTTTTGGCGCGCTATATGCAGATTATTACGCCAAAATTGATTGAACTTTACGAAAATAGAATTATAAATATCCACCATTCATTTTTACCTGCTTTTCCGGGTGCTAAGCCCTATCACTCAGCTTTTAAACGCGGAGTAAAAATTATTGGGGCAACAAGCCACTACGTAACCGAAGAATTAGACGAAGGCCCAATTATTGAACAGGATATTGCCAGAGTTTCTCATATTCACTCTGTTGAAGATTTTATCATGAAAGGCCGTGACTTAGAACGTATCGTTCTGGCAAGAGCTATAAAATTACATTCTGAGAGAAAAACAATGGTTTACAGTAATAAGACAGTTGTTTTTTCTTAAAGGTTCAAAGGGACAAAGGTTTTTCTTTACCTAAAAAGACTTCGACTTCGCTCAGTCTGACAATAAAATTAAACCCGACAGGTTTTTAAAACCTGTCGGGTTTATTATTTAAATAATTCTGAAACTTAGTCCCTTAGCATCTCAGAATCTTAGCATCTTTTTATCTGGCTGCAATTGCCAATCCAGGGTCATTAAAAGCATTTACTTCATGAACACCAGACATGCATTCTTCTTTCTGGAATTACTTCAGGGTCAAAAATGCGCCATCTTTTCTAAAACCAAAAATCTTAACTTATGGTCAACAAAGTAATAACAAAACCTTAACAGCATAAGATTGATATATGTCGGACATTTGTAATGTAATAAACTGGTTATTTATTATTTTGGTTTTGGTTAGTTAAATGATGCCGGCGTCTTCGAGATGCCGGCATTCTTTTTTTATAATCTTTTGTTTCAGGTTAACTTATTTTGAACATAATTTTAACCGCAAAGAACGCTAAGCTTTATGTAAAAACTTTGCGAACTTTTGCGCTAATCTTAGCGTTCTTTGCGGTTAAAAAGTACAATCCAAAAGAAACTTCAACTGCAATTTTTAAACATTAACTTATATCCAACAAAGTAATAACAAGATCTTAACAGCATAAGATTGATATATGTCGGACATTTGTAATGTAATAAACTGGTTATTTATTATTTTGGTTTTGGTTAGTTAAATAATGCCGGCGTCTTCGAGATGTCGGCATTCTTTTTTTATATAAGTTTAGTTTCAGGTTTTCTTTGTTTCAAGCTGCTTTACTTTGAGCATATTTTACAGCAAAGAGCGCAAAGTTTTTTTCTCAAGAGGTTTTGTATACAAACGCAAAGTTCGCAAAGCTTTGTGTAAAAAACTTTGCGAACTTTGCGTTCCCGATAGCTATCGGGATTGCGCTCTTTGCGGTTAAGCACATATATCAATAACTTGACACAAAATTTTGTCTACTTACTATAACAAAGAAAACCTAAAAACAAAAAATACTCATTTTGGATACAACTACACGAGATTTAGATACTTTATAAAAGTAATACTGACGGATCTTTGCTAAATCAATTTTGATTTAAAATTAAAACAGTAATTATGAGTACTATCAAAAAAGTTAATTTAGGAAATCAGGGACTTGTTGTTCCCAATATTGGTTTAGGCTGCATGGGAATGAGTCAGATTGCAGGAAATGATATTTATGGTAAAGCAAACGAAACTGAATCTATAAAAACAATTCACCACTCACTCGAGCTAGGCGGTAATTTTTTAGATACAGCAGATTTATATGGTCCGCTGGCAAATGAAAGATTAATTTCAAAAGCTATAAAAGGAAATCGTGATGCTTACATAATTGCTACAAAATTCGGTTTTGAGATTAATGACAATGAAGAACTTACCTGGCAGTTTAATGGCAAAAAAGAATATGTAAAAAAAGCAGTAGAACGTTCTCTTAAAAATCTTGGAACAGATTATATCGATTTATACTACCTGCACCGTGTTGATCCTAATACTCCAATAGAGGAAACAGTTCAGGCAATGTCTGATTTGGTAAAAGAAGGAAAGGTTGGTTATATTGGTCTTTCTGAGGTTTCTTCTGAAACCATTAGAAAAGCGCACAACATTCACCCTCTAACGGCAGTTCAAAGTGAATATTCCCTTTTTGAAAGAAGTATTGAAGAAGACGGAATTATAAAAACATTACAAGAGCTTCAAATTGGTGTAGTAGCTTATTCGCCTCTGGGAAGAGGTTTTATTTCGGGAGAAATAAAACATCCGGATGACTTAGCCGAAAATGACTTTAGAAGATCAATTCCTCGTTTTCAAGGAGAACAATTTTATAAAAACATTGAACTTTTAAATGAAATAAAACTTATCGCCGACGAAAGAAAAATTACTGCTTCGCAATTGGCTTTAGCATGGGTTGCTTCTAAAGGATTTTTAGCCATTCCTGGTACAAAGCGAGTAAAATATGTAGAGCAAAATATCGAGGCCGCTCAGCTTGTCCTGACTACTGAAGAGTTGAACAGATTGGAAAACATTATTCCTCTAGGAACGATTACCGGAAATCGTTATGATGAATCTGGAATGAAATCTGTTAATCTATAAGAAATCAGAAAAAAAATCTACAGGAAAAGTTATCTTTATGACAGCTTTTCCTGTATTAAACCTAAAGCGATGAAGAAAGAAGATCATACTCCGTATAACATTACCTCTATTTCAGAATTACATCAATTGTTACAAATTCCAAAACCAGATCATCCTTTGGTAAGTTTTGTGAATATGAGAGATATAAGTTGTCAATTTGATAATAATTTAAAGAGTGTGATTTATAACTTCTATACGATTTCGATAAAAAGAGGATTTAAAGGAAAAATGAGATACGGTCAAAATTATTATGATTTTGATGAAGGAGTTATGACATTTATGGGGCCAGGCCAAGTTATTTCTACAGAAGTGCCAATGGATTCTTCGGTATCTGGCTCAATGTTAGTCATTCATCCTGATTTTATTCAGAATTATGCTTTGGCAAAAAAAATAAAAGAGTACGGATATTTCTCTTATGCTGTTAATGAGGCATTGCATCTTTCAGAAAAAGAAGAAACAATGATTACAGGAATTATGCAGAATATCGAACAAGAGTACCTGTCTTCTATTGATGCTTTCAGTCAAGATGTAATGGTTTCTCATATTGAACTGCTTCTTAATTATTGCAATCGTTTTTACAACCGACAGTTTATTACCCGAAAAAATGCAAACAATACGCTTTTAACTAAACTGGAACTTCTTCTTTCTGAATATTTTGAAAGTGATAAAGTTGAGAAATTAGGATTACCAACTGTCGCGTATATTTCAGAACAATTAAATGTTACGCCAAATTATCTCAGCGATATGCTGCGCTCGCTGACCGGACAAAGCACACAGCATCATATTCATAATAAAATTATTGAAAAGGCAAAAGAACTTCTTACCACAACTACCCTGAGTGTAAGTGAAACTGCTTATAAATTAGGTTTCGAATATCCGCAATCTTTTAATAAACTTTTCAAAAGTAAAACCGACCTTTCACCTTTAGAATTTAGAAATTCATTTAATTAATTTTTCAACCTTTCGTGAAGTAATTTAAAATACGAGAAAGCCTTTAACAATCGGCTGCCGTGCCAAGAGAACATTTCTCCGTCGACGAAAATGGTTTTGGCGTGATGCGTAAATCTTCCTATTTCAAAAGCATCTTCTTCTTTAAAAGGGTACGGTTCTGAAGAAAGAAAAACAATATCCGGATCGCCTTCTAAGCGCATTTTTTTGAGTTCTATTTCAGGATAACGTCCTTTGTCTTCGTAGATATTTTTAAAATGATTCAGCTTTAATAATTCATTTATATAAGTATCGTTTCCTGCAACCATGTACGGATCTTTCCAAATAAAATAAGCTGCCTTTTTGATTTCAATATCTTGAATGTATTTTTTGAAATCGCTCAAGGCGAAAGTCAGTTTATCATTCCATTTCTGCGCTTCGGTTCTGCAATTGAACAACTGACCAAAATCTGAAATCATCTGAAAATTATCTTCTATAGAAATAATATTTGTAACCCAAACCGGACAAATTTCCTTTAATTGGTTTACAATTTCTTCTGTGTTTTCTTCTTTATTGCAAATAATAATATCCGGTTCAAGAAGTTTTATTTTTTCGAAATGAATTTTCTTCGTTCCGCCTACAATCTTTTTGGTAGATTTAAAATGAAACGGATGAACGCAAAACTTTGTAATTCCGATGATTTTCTCTTCTAAGCCTAAATCATACAATAATTCGGTTTGAGAAGGTACAAGCGAAATAATTCGTTTTGGAGCAGTTTCAAAAGAATGTAAAGCACCAAGCTGGTCTTTTAGTTGTTTCATTATTTAGATTTTTTTTTAACCGCAAAGTTCGCAAAGATTTACGCGATGAACGCAAAGTTTTTCTTTGCGAACCTTGCGAAAAACCTTAGCGAACTTTGCGGTTAATCTATTTATAAAGTTATTTAAAACTTAGAATCAATAATCTCAGCCATTTCCTGCTGTACTTTCAAAGCTTCTTCCCTGGCCTTTTCAGCAAAGTCAGTTCCTTTTGAAGCGTATATAATAGCTCTTGCAGAATTTACTAAAAGTCCAATTTTATCATTCATTCCGTATTTGCATACTTCAGACAAGCTTCCGCCCTGTGCTCCAATTCCCGGAACTAATAAAAAACTATCTGGAACAATTTTTCTTATATCAGCAAAATATTCTGCTTTTGTAGCACCCACTACATACATTAAATTTTGGCTGTTTTTCCACGTTTTAGACGTTTCCAAAACTTGTTTGTATAATTCTGTTCCGTTTGTATTTAAAGTCTGAAAATCGAAAGCGCCTTCGTTAGAAGTCAGTGCCAGCATAATGGTATGTTTGTTTTCGAAAGCCAGAAAAGGTTCAACAGAATCTTTTCCCATATAAGGAGCAACGGTTACACTGTCAAAATTTAAATCTTCAAAAAAAGCTTTTGCATACATGCTTGAAGTATTTCCGATATCACCGCGTTTTGCATCGGCAATCGTAAAAATATCAGGATAATTTTCGTTGATGTAATTGATCGTTTTCTGCAGAGACATCCATCCTTTGATTCCATAAGCTTCAAAGAAAGCCGTATTAGGTTTGTAGCCAACAGTTAAATCGTGAGTAGCATCGATTATGGCTTTATTAAATTCGAAAATAGGATCTTCGGTTTCTAATAAATGAGCTGGAATTTTGCTTAAATCAGGATCTAAGCCAACGCATAAAAATGATTTTTTTTGAAGAATTTGTTCGTGTAGTTGTTGTGTTGTCATATTAGTTTTTTAGAACTTCTGTTTCAAAGAAATGATTCTTTTTAAAAAGTATGCAAAAATAAAAAAAGCCACTCAATTAAGAATGGCTTTTTGGGTATATATTATCTACAGATTATAAATTGCCTAAATAAACAATTTCTGTTCTTCTGTTTTCTGCTCTGCCAGAAGCTGTTTTATTTGATTTTACTGGTTTTGAAGCTCCGTAACCTTTTGAAGTTAAGTTAGCAGGATTTACTCCTTTTTCTATTAAAAGATCCATCACTACTTTTGCTCTCTGCTCAGACAATTTCTGGTTTACTTTTGCATTACCTACATTATCTGTGTGTCCGTTAATAGCAAATTTAGCATTTGGATAGTTTTTCAGGATTTCTTTAATAGCGTCTAATCTTCCTGACGTTTCTCCCATTTTAGCATCGCTCAAAGTCGCTTTTCCTGTTGTAAAGAAAATTGATTTTGCTTCCATTTTCAATTGTGCCAATGTTTCTTTGGTAACTTTAGGACAGCCTTTATTGTCTGCTGGTCCATATACTAACGGGCAGTCATCATCTTTATCTAAAACACCATCTTTATCAGCATCTAAACTCGGACAGCCTTTGTTTTCTGCTAATCCTGCTTCATTAGGGCATGCATCATCTTTGTCTAAAATTCCGTCGCCGTCTGTATCAGGCCATGGGCATCCTTTATTTTCTACAGGACCTGCAACTGCCGGGCATGCATCTACATTGTCCAATAAACTATCTCCGTCAGAATCTTTCCACGGACATCCTTTGTTTTCTTTTGGACCTGCTGTATCCGGGCAAGCGTCGTCTTTGTCAAAAACACCGTCTTTATCTGTATCCGGCCAAGGACATCCATTATTTTCTACAGGACCCGCAACTTTTCTACAAGCATCTTGTTTGTCAATTACACCGTCTCCGTCTGTATCTTTAAATTGTTTTTCGTAAACCGGAATTTTCATTCCTAGGTGAAAATCTGCTCCTTTTGAATCTTTAGAAGCTAAATTGCTCAAAATAGATCCAGAACCAATGAAGAAAACTCCAGCACGTAAACCTGCTCCTGCCTGCATACCGCTGTATTCCATGTACGTCACCGGCACATAAAAACTAAACCATCTGCTTTCGTAACGAGGTGTTAAGGTAACTCTGTCTGCAATTCCGTATGAATTTAATTTGTTTTCAGATACCATGCTGATATCTCCGTTAAGATTCAAATAGAATTTATTGTACATGTTCCAGTCAACATCAGCATGAATAGCTGTTGGCAGGTTTGTTTTTACACCTTTTGAACTTGAAACTTTAGTATAATGATCGTTTAAGAATTCATATAAATCATCAGCATCATCAATCATTTGCTGCGTAACAACTCCATTTACATTATAAGTATCAATTTTTGAATTCTTGTAGTTGATAGAACCAATATCAGTTACAGATAACCCGAAACGTAATTTGTATTTGTTTAGATCTCTAAAGTTGTTATCTGCAGGTTTTGCATTTCTAACGTCATACTTTTCGTAATCTGGTCTCCATTCGTAAACCAAACCAAAATCAAAACCAAATCCGCGTGAAGCTGCATCAAAATCGTAATCTTCATTGTTTTCCCAATCCTGGCTTCCTCCAACAGAAATTTCTCCAGTTGAAATTAAAGATCCTGCTTTAGGATTTGCCTTATTTTCAAGATAAGCCACACTTACATTATTTCCTTTAACATCAGCATTTGCGCCGCCCTGAAGATATTTAGCAGTTAAACCTCCTTTTAAAAAGTGCTGGTTGTTTTGGTATAGAACTGCAGCATAAGAAATACCAACTTCTCCCCACGCATTTGCTGCTGCGTTTGGACTTCCTAAATTGTAATTAAAGTTACTCGACTGGTCTAAACCGTCTTTTACCTGATCTACAAGAAACCCGTTAAGCTTGTTTACATTAGCAATTGATCTTGCTCTAGTAAATACTGCCAAAGTATGTTTTGGCGCAATGTTAAACATAAACGATGGTCCCATAATATCAAAATTTACCAGACCATTGTTAGCGTTTTTTGGACTCATTTTTGACTGCGTGTCAAAATCATACCCGTCTTTGTAAACATCAAAAAGTTTTACACCGTATAAATCGTTCTGAACAGAACCACTTATAGAAAACAAATTAATATCTGTTTTAAAACGAGAATCGGCAATAGAAGCCGGGTTAAAAAGTACACTTTGAACTCCTGCATAATTATCATGAAAATAACCCAGATAGGATTGTGCTTCGGCTTGTAAAGATGTAATTAAAAAGAATAAAATAAGTAATGTTTTTTTCATTAAAATTTGAGTTTTGAGTTTGAACTGGCGGCAAAACTACAATATTGAAATCATTAAACTTTACGGAAACATAGAATTGATGTAACATCTTTGAAAAATTGTGTAAGAAAAAAACTTTTTTGTATTTATAATTTTGATATGAACCCAAAAAAACACAATTATGACTCCAAATATCGGAATATCTCCCGCCAACTTAAAAAAGAGCTCTGCCATATTAGCCACTATTTTATCTAACGAAATGACACTTTATGTAAAAACGAGAAAGTTTCACTGGAATATTTCCGGAAACAGCTTTATGGAATTACATAAATTGTTTGAAGATCAATACCGAATTTTAGAAGCAAATATTGATGAAGTTGCCGAAAGAATCAGCCAGCTTGGCGAAAAAACTATTGGAACAATGAAAGAGTTTATCGAAAATTCGACTCTTAAGGAATCTCCAAAAGAATATGCATCACAAAAACATATGCTGGAAGAACTTTTAAAAAACCACGAGCAGCTGGTTACTGAATTTAGAGACTATATTCCGGTTTTTGAAAATGAAACAAACGATGCAGGTTCTGCTGATTTTGTTACGGGTTTATTACAGGAACACGAAAAAATGGCATGGGTTTTACGCCGTTATCAGGTATAAAAAAATAACAAAATGTGAATTATGCAGCGTTAGTGAAAATTGATGTAAAACGTAATCAAAATACAAATTGCAATTTTACATTATTATTAATAACAAACAAAAAACACGATCATGAATACTACAGAGATAAAAGGAAACTGGAATGAGTTAAAAGGAAAACTTAAGCAAAAATATGCTGAACTGACAGATGATGATTTAATGTTTGCTGAAGGAAAAGAAGACGAAATGTACGGAAGACTTCAGCAAAAACTGGGAAAAACGAAAGAGGAATTTCATCAGATTCTATCAGATTTGTAGTTCTTATGACTCAATCAGGGAAATACCGTCTAGTAACAAAATATTAGACGGTATTTTTTTGAAAAAATAAGTATTTTCTATTCTGTTTAACATATATTTTAAAAACATTAAACGCGGTAACCACAAATAAATTAATTATCTTTAACCAAAATTTTCTATAAAATGAAACTATTTATAAAGTTTGACATTAACACCATTTGCTCACTTTATCTAAAACAAAATCTGGAACAAAATAATATAAATTTTACCAGTCTGGGTTTTGGAGAAATTGAAATTGATGATAATATTGATGCTGAAGCACTCGAAACTTTAAAAAATAATCTAAGTCCCTGTGGATTTGAAATAGTTGAAAATCAGAAAAGTGTATTAGTTCAAAAAATAAAAGACGCCATAATCGAACTTGTTTTTATGGAAGACAGCAACAATTATAAAAGTTCTGTATTTCTTGCCGAAAAACTAAACCATAGTTATGGTTATTTATCGAATGTGTTTTCAGAAGTTACCTATTCTTCCATCGAAAATTTCATCATTTTACAGAAAATTGAGAGAGCAAAACAGTTAATTATTATCAACGAAATGAGTTTAACTGAAATCGCATTCTTACTAAATTATTCTAGTGTTGCACATTTAAGCACACAATTTAAAAATACGACCGGAATCACGCCGTCGGCATTTCAAAGAATAATTAAGAAACGCAGAGAGAATCTAAAATAAAAACCTAAATACCATACTAAAATGCAAAAAAACGCATTAAATATATTACTGGCTGATGATGATGAAGATGATCGTCTTTTTTTTAAGGATGCTTTTGAAGAAATCAAAATACAAACCAACGTAGAATTTGTTCACGACGGAATGCAGTTAATGGATCATTTAATGAATTCCGATAATAAACTGCCGGATATTTTGTTTCTGGATTTAAATATGCCTAAGAAAACCGGTAAAGAATGTTTAATTGAAATAAAAAAAACGGAGCATCTTAAAAATATAATTATTGCAATCTACTCTACTTCTTCATCTGAAGAAGATATTGAAGACACCTTTATTCAGGGAGCTAATATTTATATCAAAAAGCCAAGCGATTTTAATACGCTAAAAAAAATAATTAATGAAGTCGTAACCGTAAACTGGCACTATCATACCTCTGGGTTAAACCGTGATAATTTCTTGCTCCGACTAAAATAAAAATAATAGTATACCAATGAAATGGATACCAAATTTTAATTCTTCAAACTCTTTGAGAGTTATTTTTGTAATCGCAGTTTTCATTCTGTTATTTCTTTCTTCTATTGCCTATAAACATAATCAGGACTTGAACGAATCGAGTAAGCTGGTTATGCATACTTACGAAATAAACATTCAGCTCGAACGTTTAATGTCGGCAATAAAAGATGCTGAAACCGGTCAGAGAGGTTATATTATTACACGAAACGCACGTTTTTTAACTCCGTATATTTATTCGAGAGACAAAGTAAATACGTCGTTTATAACATTAAAAAAACTAACTGCTGACAATCCCGTACAGCAGGAAAATCTTCGAAAGTTATTTAAACTCATTATCCAGCGTTTTGTTTCTTTTGAAAATTGCCTAAAATACAGCGATCCCAAAACATATGATAAACGAAAACTCGACAATCATATGTTTGGGGGACGAATTTTGATGGAAAACATTCGTTTTAAAGTAGACGAAATGAACGATATCGAAAAAACGTATCTTAAAAACAGACTTAAAATTTATGACGACGAAATCTCATTAAGTCCGTTATTTTCTATTTCTTTATTTTTAACCGCATTATTCTTTATTTTACTGGCTTACAGACAAATCAGTAAAGATTTCCAGCGTTTAAAAGTCTTCAATAAAAAACTTTTAATTTCAAACGGATTAATTGCTGAATCTGAAGCGATTGGTAAATTCAGTACCTGGCAATGGGATTTAGATGCCAATAAAATCGATTATTCAGACAATCAATTTCGTTTACTGGGTCATGAACCGGGAGCATTTGTTCCTGTAAAAGAAACTTTTTTAGATTTTGTTCATCCAGATGATAAAGAAACAGTTTCTAATTCTATTGAAGGAATAATCAATAACAGACAGCTTCCGTTTGTGTATTATAAAATACTGCTTCCTAATCATCAAATCAGATATTTTAAATCAACAGGAAAATTATTGACAGACCAGCAGGGAAGTAAAATTTTACTGGGAATTAATTTTGATATTACTGATGAGCATTTACTCAATATCGAATTGCAGGAACGCAATAAAGAACTTGAAAAAAGCAATAAAGAGCTGGCTTCTTTTAACCACGTTGCGAGTCATGATTTACAGGAACCGCTTAGAAAAATTCAGACTTTTATTTCAAGGGTTTCTGATGCCGATAAAGCAGTTATGTCACAAAGTGCAAGAGATTACATTTCAAAAATTGAAGTTTCGGCAAAAAGAATGCGTGTGCTGATTGATGATTTACTTTTGTTTTCGAGAACCAATACCACGAAAAAGGAATTCATTAAAACCAATTTAAATGAGTTACTGGAAAATGCAGAATCTGAACTAACAGAAATTATCGAAGAAAAAAGTGCCGTAATAATGGCAACAAAACTTCCTAAGCTTTCGGTTATTCCTTATCAAATAGAACAGCTTTTCATCAACCTGATTGGAAATTCATTAAAATACAGCAAACCTAATACTATACCTGCCATTTCTATTGACAGTGTAAAAGTAAATGCCGAAGATTATCCAGAAATTTTAGATCAGAATATTAAAAAGTTTCATAAAATAACTTTTACAGATAACGGAATGGGATTTGATCCTCAGTTTAAGGAAACGATCTTTATTTTGTTTCAGCGTCTGCATTCGAAAACTGATTATCCCGGAACCGGAATTGGACTGGCGATTTGTAAGAAAATCGTAGACAACCATAAAGGCTATATTATGGCCGATAGTGAACCGGAAAAAGGATCGGTTTTTACCATATTTCTTCCCGATTAAACTGCGGAAAGCCCTTAAAACACTACATCTTAAAACGTTATATAAATTCTTTATGGGAATTATATAACGTTTCTTTTTTATGCTGTAAAGCAAAATGTTTCATTCGTTAGCATCTTTGTAATGTAATACTTTATGAAGTAATAATGAAAGCAAGACCCGTACTAAAAGTAATCTTCAAAGTACTCTTTTTATTAATTATAATTTGTGTTTCATCATGCAAAAAAAATAATTCGATAGAAAATACATTTAAGAAAAACGAAGCTTTTACAAAAAATGAAGAAGAAGAAACAATAGCCTTCTTTTTTATTGAAACGGCAAATATTGGAAAAACAATTATTTCAAAAAGTCAAATTGCACAACAAAAAAGTTCAGAAAATTCAATAGTGATTTTAGGTAAAAAAATCGAAAACAATCAAAATCGCCTGCTGCAGGAAATAACAGAATTAGCAAACAAAAAACTGCTTATCATTTCTGAAATAAATGCATCACACCGAAGAGATACTTACGAATTGATTACCGCTAATTCGTCAAATTTTGATCGGGTTTATTTGAATTCAATGAAAAAATGCCTCGAAGAGCAGATTAAGTTATTAGAAAACGTTTCGAAAGAAACCAACGATAAAATAATTTTAAAATTAGTATTGAAGTATTTACCTGAACAGTTTGATTTACTAAGGGAAACCGAAGCACAAATCAAAAATAAAATTAAAAAAAATTAAAAAAGAGAATTATTTAAAAGCCCGGATTACTAACTAAATTATTTTATTATGAAAATGCAAACAAATTTTTTATGCGCCTTAACACTTTTTATCTCAGCTTCATTTGGAATGCTGCACGCTCAGGACAATAATGTAAATACCGAGTTTGGTGTAAAAGGAGGATTTAATATGTCTAATCTATACGGAAGCGGTGATGATGTAGATGACAATAATATCTTATACGGATTTAATGCCGGTGTTTATGCAACATTACCAATTTCTGATTTTGTTGCCATTCAGCCAGAGGTTTTATTTACAACAAAAGGTGCAAAATTAGAATATAGCGGCCTTGTGGATGGAGATGCAAAATTTAAATTAAACTATATCGAAGTTCCTCTTTTAGTAAGAGTTAACATTACTAAAAACTTTAATGTTCATGCCGGTGGTTACGCTTCTTACCTTGTAAGTTCTAAAGTAACAGGCAGCGGGGATATCGAGTTTAACGAGGATGTAAACAGAGACGATCTTAACAAATTTGATGCTGGTATTGCTGCCGGTGTAGGTGTAGATTTTGACCCAATAAGTATTGGAGTACGTTATAACTACGGTCTTACTACTGTTGGAAAAGAAAGAACTGTTTTAGGAAATACTTATACGTTTCCAGATGCAAAAAACAGCAACTTGACATTATACCTTTCGTATAAGTTAAACTAAAAAAACTGAATTACTAACCCACTAAATAAAAAACCATGTCAAACTTATTATATACCATCGCAGTGATACTTGTTATTCTGTGGGCTCTTGGATTCTTTGTTTACAGTTTTGGAAGTATTATTCACATTCTGCTGGTAATTGCCATAATTGCAGTATTACTAAGACTAATCAAAGGACGAGAAGTTTAAAAAATCGAATCAACATTAAATAAATATATTAATCTATTAAAAATCAAATATTATGAAAGCATCTAGCACAATTTTAGGTTTTGCAGCAGCGGCTGCAGCAGGAGCATTATTAGGAGTATTATTCGCACCAGATAAAGGTTCAAACACAAGAAAAAAAATCAAAGATAAATCGAAAGATTACGGAGATAATATCAAAACTAAATTTGATGGTATTGTAAGCACAATCACTTCAAATGGTAAAGAAATCATCGAAGAAGGAAAAGCAAAATTCAATCAAGTAAAAGATGATTTCAATACAGTTAAAGATGAAGCTAAAACTGTAAAATCGAACTACTAAAATACAAAGTGATTTTTTCAAACCATAAATACCAATATCATGGAACCAAATGCAACAACAAACGAGAATTTGAATCTTTATGAAAAAGCTGAAAACTATACAAAAACAAGTTTAGAATTACTAAAACTTAAAACCGTATGTTCAGTTGCTGATGGTGTATCATCATTAGCATCAAAGATAGCAGTCGGTATTGTTGTTGCATTTTTTACCTTATTCCTTAATATTGGTTTAAGTTTATGGATAGGAAAAGAACTGGGAGAATATTATTTCGGCTTTTTTATCATGGCGCTTTTCTATTTAATCGTTGCCATTATAGTGCACAAATCGCATCATAGGCTGATAAAAACTCCTATTGGAAATTCGATTATATCGAGCATTCTAAAAGAGAAATAAAAACTGATTTAAAACCAATTAATAACTAAACCAGACTATTATGGAGCCTATTTACACTATTGATGAATTAAATCAGAGAATAAAACTGTTAGAAGACCGCCAGGATACAGAATGGTGCGCGATTAAAGACCATATAGACGATCTTAAAGAGAATTTAAAGCCTATTAACCTAATCAGGAATACGGTTGAAGAAATCAACGAAACTGTTGGTTTTAAAAGCCACCTGGCACAATCTGCCATTAGTATTGCCATTGGTTATGTTGCCAAAAGATTTATTGTGGGTAAAGGCGATTCGATGTTTAAAGGAATCTTAGGATCAATCGTACAGCTTATTGTTACCAATATGGTTTCAAAACCAAGCGAATCTTCAAATGATGCTTCTGAAGATGAAGAAGAATCATTACAATATGAACCATCTAGAGAGTAATTGTTAAACTTAAATTTTACATCATGGAAAAATTAAGCCACATAGTATTAAAAAACGGTGTGTACATGTACTCTAATCTACATAAATGTTTCGAATACACACGAGTATTTTTCGGTATCTAACTCGTTTATACGTTTGTACTTTAAAAAACGATTAAACAGTTAATACTTCTATTATATTTTTAAGGTTCTGAGGTTCTAAGCTGCTAAGGTTCTAAGGCTTTTAGCTTCTAAGTTTATACTTCTGAATCGAAAAAGAGATTGTTTCGCACAAGTTAAACAATCTCTTTTTTTTTTAGGTTCTGAGGTACTGAGGAGCTAAGGTCCTGAGGGATTAAGTACTATAAGTTGAAGTCCTAAAAAGTCGAAAGTTGAAAGTCTAAAGTCTAAAATAAAAAAACTTAGACCCTCAGAACCTTAGTTCCTCAGCACCTTTTAAAAAAAACTTAGTCCCTCAGAACCTTAGAACCTCAGTACCTTTAAAAAAAACCTATCTGTAATCCTGATAAATAGGAAGTTTTAAACCTACATAAATATTAGAAGCTTTTGATTTGTTTGAAAACAAATTCGAAACAAGTGATCCTGAACCAATAAACAACGGACCAGCTCTAAAGCCTGTTCCTACCTGAGTACCGCTGTATTCCATATACGTTACCGGAATATAAAAACTAAATTGTCTTGTTTCATATCTGGGCGTAAAAGTAACCGAATTAGCAATGGCAGTTCCGTTGACTTTTTTAGCATCAACCAAACTAAAATCAGTGCTTAGATTCAAGTAAAACTTTTGGTCAATGTTCCAGTCAAAATTGGTATGGAGAGCCGTTGGTAAATTAGCTTTCACTCCTTTTCTTGATGAAATTTTAGTGTAATTAGCATCAAAGAATTCGAAAATATCATCGGCATCATCTATATCAGCCTGACTTACGCTTCCGGTTAAGTTATAAGTGTTTTCAGTAAGATCTTTATAATTGATTTTTCCAATATCGGTTACCGATGCTGCAACTTTAAATTTATATCGGTTTCCCATACAAGTATGACAATTGGTACGATATTCATAAGTAAATCCTAAATCAACACCCACACCAGCCGATGTCATATCAAACTTAGGATCTTTTCCGTTTTCATAATCATAACTTGCAGCCGTTTTCAGCGTTCCAGTCGAAGTGTACTGACTAAAAGCAGGATCAGCACTGTTTTTGGTAAAAGCCACGCTTAAATCACTTCCGTTAATATAACCGTTTACTCCCGCCATTACATACTTTACCGTAATACCGCCTTTAATAAAATGATCGTCGCGGTCTAATAATACCGTTCCGTAGCTCGCTCCAATTTCGGCCCAAGAATTGGTTACACCATTTGGATTTCCGCCCGAAAATAAAAAACTGCTTGAAACATCTGTTTCTTTATTTACCTCATCAATAAGTTCTCCGTTTACCCCAACAAGATTGGTTATGCTTCGCACGCGCGAATAAAGCCCAATACTATGCTCCGGCGTAATATTCAGCATAAACGAAGGACCTAAAATATCGACATTAAAATTTCCTCTGTTGTTTGATTTAAAGTTTTTGCTGGCATCTTCTGCCAAATTATAATTGCCGTCTAAAGCGTCCATGATATTTACGCCGTATAAATCATTTTGAAGCGTACCGCTTGCCGAAAAAACTGTAACATCGGATCTGTACTTAGAATCTACAATTGACGACGGATTAAACAAAACGCCCTGAATTCCGGCATAATTGTCGTCCCGAAACCCAAAGTAAGACTGACCCTGACAGTAAAAAAAGCTCCCAAAAAGGGTGCATAAAAGTAAAGTTCTCTTCATAAAATAGTTTGAATTGGTTGATTAGCATATTTGTCTTTTCCTGATTAAGACACACAAATATGAGGTAAAAAAAGCCAATAAAAAACTTATTTTTTGTGAGATACCAAAATCATAAAACACTGAAATTCTAATCTTTACCAACAGTATTACAAATCCTACTTCGCAAGATTATTATTGTAGTATTGGTCTTAATTTAGCGTTATTATTTTAAAAAGAACCCGTAAAACTCTCACTTTTACAGATATTAAATTTTCATTAAAAAAAAGCCGAACAAATGTCCGGCTTTAAATATAATTTATGTTCAAAGAAAACCTTTGAACCTTTGTAACTCTGTCACTTTGAACCTCTACGATTAATACACTTCCGAAGCTTCCTTCAATTTCTCCATGTTATTAACCAGCTGAAGTTCAGAAACGATTTTCTGAATATCACCATTCATGATGTTTCCTAAATCGTAAAGCGTTAAACCAACACGGTGATCGGTTACACGGCCTTGTGCATAGTTATACGTACGAATTTTAGCCGAACGGTCTCCAGAACTTACCTGAGAACTACGTTTTTTAGCATCTTCTTCCTGCTTTTTAGCCAATTCCATTTCGTATAAACGAGAACGCAATACCATTAAAGCTTTATCTTTATTCTTGTGCTGTGATTTCTCATCCTGACACTGCGCAACTAATCCAGTTGGAATGTGCGTTAAACGTACAGCCGATTTCGTTGTATTTACCGACTGTCCTCCAGGTCCTGATGAACAGAAGAAATCTACACGAACATCGTTCATATCTACCTGAACATCAAACTCCTCAGCTTCTGGCAAAACCATAACCGTTGCAGCCGATGTATGTACACGTCCCTGAGTTTCTGTCTGCGGAACACGCTGTACACGGTGAACACCTGCTTCAAATTTCAAAGTTCCGTAAACATCTTCTCCTGTAACTTCAAAAATAACCTCTTTGAAACCTCCAGAAGTTCCTTCGTTCATATCAACAACAGATGTTCTCCATCCCATTGTTTCACAGTATTTTGTGTACATTCTAAACAAGTCACCAGCAAAAATACTCGCTTCGTCCCCACCCGTTCCGGCGCGGATCTCCACCATAACGTTTTTCGCATCTTCTGGATCTTTAGGAATCAGCATAAATTTGATTTCCTCCTCCAGTTCCGGTAAACGGTCTTTTGCTTCATCCAACTGCATTTTGGCCATTTCTACCATTTCAGCATCGCTTCCGTCAGCAATAATTTCGTTTGCTTCGTCGATGTTTGCTAAAACTATAATGTATTCTTCTCTCTTTTCAACAAGCGCTTTTATACCTTTATATTCCTGGTTAAGCGACTTGTAACGTTTTTGATCAGAAATAACATCCGGCTGAATAATCAAATCCGAAATCTCATCGAAACGCTGCTTTACATATTGAAGTCTATCTAACATTTTCTAATTCCTTTTATTGGACGGCAAAATTACAAAATTTTTGTGGAAAATTCTAGTGTTGATTTTTTGTGTGTTTTGGGATTTATTTAGATCGATTATTTTATTAATCGACCTCAATTTTTTAACATTTTTATGGAAAAATTTTAAAATCAGGTGTTTTTACTTAGTTGTTTGTTAAAATTAAAAGCGAGGTTTGCTTAAATTATTTGAATCTAAAAATTTAACTAGAAAAAGTAGTGAAAAGTAGTGGAAGAGAAAAAATTGAAGACCAAATTTTCGATACAAATTTAACTTCAGAAAATTTTCATAATAAACATTTTATAAGAGTTGGCAGTAAAGAACAAACATTTTCTAAAGTAAATTTTAGTCACACATATTTTGAAAATTGCTATTTTAGAAATATTATATTTAACACTTGTGATTTTAACGGTTGCAAGTTTATTAATTGTAATTTTCATGGAAGTACTTTTCCAGGAAGTAAGTTCGATTATGCAACCTTCGACAAAACATTTATAGATAATGAAATTTTAGATAATAATTGTCCTAGTTATAATAATCTTATTCTAAAATTTGCTAGAACACTAAGAATCAACTATCAAGGAATTGGAGATTCTTTTGCTGTAAATAAAGCAATAAAAATTGAACTTGAGGCTTCTAAAGAACATCTTTATCAATCTTGGAAATCTAAGTCAACATATTATCGAGATAAATACAAGGGTTGGGATCGTTTTTCTATGTTTTTTGAATGGCTCTATTTTAAGTTTCAAGACTTTGTTTGGGGCAATGGAGAAAGTCCAATTAAATTATTAAGAACAGGTCTTGTTTTATGGTTCATTTTCTCTCTTTTTGATACTATATATTTCAAAAATCCTAATCTATTATCTGATTATTTAGGTTCGTTTTCTTTATTACCATCAATTTTTATGGGAATAAATAAACCTGCAAAGTACTCCGATTTTTATTTAACATTTATAACAATTTTAAGATTTATTGGTTTTGCATTGTTTACGTCAATAATTATAAAAAGATTTAATAGAAGATAATGGAAATTTATGCATTTGGCTCAATAACGCGAGGGGATATTGACAAGTTATCGGACGTTGATTTATTATTGTTAAAAGATATTGATGAGAAAATTTCAGATATTGATAAAGAGCAATTTTCAATTTATTCATATCAAAGAATACTAGAGTTATGGAAAGAAGGAAATCCTTTCGCATGGCATCTATATAGTGAATCAAAATGTATTTTTTGCACAAATTCAGTCTCTTATATAGAATCATTAGGAAAGCCTTCTCAGTATAAAAATCTTTTAAATGATTTGAATAAGTTTTATAAATTATTTAATGATTCAAAAGATTCTATTGAACAAAACAATTATTCAATTGATTTTGATTTATCTATGATCTTTTTATCCATTAGAAATTTTGCTTCTTGTTTTTCACTAGGTTATTTAGGAAAACTTGAATTTTCTCGTGATTCTGCTATAAAAATTAACCTCCATCCTCTCAAAATCAATCCGAAAACTTATGATAGATTAAAGCAATCTAGATTACTTGCTACTAGAGGAATTGGTAAAAAAATTTCAAAAGAAGAATTAGAAACTATTCAAGAAGATTTTCCAGAAATAGAAAAATGGTTTAATAGAATTTTAATACTTATAAAATAAATGGATGAATTTTTAAATAGAATTACAGCTCAACGAAAAGTCATAAATATAATTAATAAGGAAACAAACTACAATTTCCCTTTAGTTGGTCTTTCTTCAAAATCTTTAACAAGATGGAAATCTGAAAATCTAATTTCAGATGAATCTGAATTAATTAAAATTCTTTATTTAATTGCTGCAAAACTGTTCTTTTTAGCCAACAAAAGTCAAGAGCAAATAACAAACGAATATCGATTGTTAAGTAAAAATGTAAGTGATTTGATTAACCATCTTAATCTTAACATCAAAAATTGGCAATAAACTTTATAAATACAAACATTATGATTTTCACAAACGGGTTATCTATTGAATACTTTGAAAACAAATTCACTACCGATTTAGAAGAAATGTTTACATCACCAATTTCAGAGGATATAAAAAAAGAAACTAAGTCTATCTCTATGTCTTTAGCTGAAAATTTCAAAACCAATGTCATTGATTTTTATTTTAATAATGGAGGTAAGAATATTTCAGATGAAAATTTTGATGTTTTCTTTGACAATTTTGAAAATTTTCATCAACAACTTATATCAAAATTAGACTCTTTAAAAGCAGAAAAAAAAGTCTATCAAATTATCTCTATAATGTGGACTGGAATATATACCAAAATTGAGAGGGAAAGTAAAATTTCTGATGAAATTTGTCTCATTAAGTTAATTCAATACTTTTTAAGTAATTTAATGGAAACACAGATTAAATATTATAATTCTTTTAAATAATATTACTTTCTTTTAACATTCTCGTATACACAAAGTTTCACATGAATTAAGTATCAATATTAATTTAAACACTTTACCTCATTAATAAGAATAAAGTAAAGACAAATTACTACGATTAAATTTGATAAATAAAACATCAATCAAATAATAACTGATGCGAATTTCAATCTTATGATTCTTTTAAGGATTTAATTTTATATTTTTTTATAAATAATAATAATAATAATAATAATAATAATAATAATAATAATAATGACAGAAATTTTAGAAAAAACAGCATATCATGAAAGTGGTCATATCATTATGGCTTATCTCAATAAATACTTTTGCGAAGAAACAGAAATATTACCCAATGGAGATGGAAAATCGACATTCAATTATGGTAGTGATTTGTTAACAATTACTGCAATAACCAATTTCAAAGATGAACCAGATATTTTCAATAATTTATCAGAAAGTATAAAACGTAATTGTCCAGAAATTGCATTTAAGTCTACACTTGTCCTGATAGCAGGCTCAATTGCAGAATCAATATATTTAAATGATGGAATCTCGGGAGAAGAAATGGACGTAGAAATTTCTGGACCAGACTTGATCAGAATTGAAAATATAAATTTTTTACTTTCTCAAATCAATTTAAATCATAAAACTGATTTTATTCCAGAAATGATGTATACAGCGATGACAATATTCGCAGATAAAAAGATATGGGATACTATTACCATTTTAGCAAAATCATTATTTAATAAAAATAATAAAAAATTATCTAAATCTGAAATTGAAACTATTCTAACTGATTGTGGGTTTGTAGAATATTTAAAGAAAAAACAATAAATACACACAGGTATAGTGTAAATATAAATATTATTTTCACAATGATTATTCCAATAAACTATCTATTTAAAACAAATACACTTATAAATTATGAAACACCCATTAGAAGAAAAATTAACATTAATCAAAGAAATTAAATACAATTTTGCAAATGTACCTAATATAATTGGAAAAGTATATGAGGTAAATGATAGCGCAGTCCAAGATTATAAATTTTGTTGGGATATTAACTTCTATAATAGAATAGATGGAGAAGCTGGCCCTAACCAACCTGGAACTGCAACAATGTATGCTCATACGCAGATTGACGCAGAAACTAAATTAGAATTATATGCTATGCGATTTGAGCATGCAATTGATTGGTCAGTTAATTCAAGTTTTGCATAACCCGATAGCGCGTGCCCATAACAACCAAACGCAATACAAATCAATAAAAAAGCTACAAAATCATGTAGCTTTTTTTATACTTATAAATATGAAAATCAATCTTTACCGCACAGATTGCAAATCCGCGCTACCGAATCAGAAATCGTCAAACTTTCACAAATTATTTATATCCCTCATTTTTAAGATCCAAATCTTTTAAAAGTTCAGTAGAAGTTGTATCAAGCGCTTCCGCCATTCTAATGAGAAGGTTTATAGTAATTCCTTGTTCATTTCTAAGAACCCTTCTTACTGTAGTTTCTGTGCAGTTACTTGCTTTGGCAAAACTGCTCTTGTTTCCTGCGTATTTCACTAGGAAAAGTTTATAAATTCTATCGACTAATTCCGCTTCTAATTTATCAATCGTCTTCATAAAACAAAGAAAAAGAAGTAACCTGATGAATCTTTAAAACAATTTCGACTTATAAGTCGAAATTGTTTATATTTGTAAGAAAATGATAAAGCTTAATAAAATAGACATTTAAAATGTAAACTGATAAATGACAAGATTATATATTAATTTAAAACTATATGCCATGACCGAAAACCGTACACAGCTAACACATTTTTTAGAAACCGCTCGTAAAAAAAATTATTTTACCAAATTAGAACCAGATGAAACGATAGATACTTCGCTTACAACCCTCTTTAAAATAGACACACACACCGAATTAATGCTTACCATTACTTCGCTTATTAGATCCAGTATCACTATTCTTAAAAGCGAAGAATACAATTCTGGACACGATGCTGCGCTTTTACTCGAAATAACAAAAAACCTCCTTCCAGAAGATGAAATGGAACTTTTAGATGAATTGTATTGTATTTTGTAAAATAAGTTTTTCACGATTATAATTTTTAATTACACCAATAACATAAGTCATCAAAAAACAAAAGCTGCAAAAATTCCTGCAGCTTTTTTTATATTTACAAAAAAACAACTCAAAATGAAAATCATAAAAACCTTATTTGCCCTAGTATTCTTAACATTCTTATCCTGCAAAAAAGAAGATAAATCATTTGAAACTCCCGAAAAAGTGGCTGCCCACACATTCGAAGTTCTTAAAAATATCGATAAAAAATCTAACGAAGAATTCTTGCAAGAAGTAATGACCTATCAGGAGTTTAAAGATTTGGCCAATAACCCAAATGCTAAACTTGGTGAAATTGTAAAAAGTAATTTCGAATCTGTATCAGAGGAAGCGTATACAGATACTTCAAGAAGAGATTTTAATGATATTAAAGAAACTGGTAAAACTTATAATATTGACTGGAGTTCTATAACATTTTCTGATTTTAAACATTTGGTTCATGAATTTGACAATATGAAAGGTTTAAGAGTAGAAACGTATTTCAAAAATAAAGATGGTCAAATTTACTTTGTGAAATCACAATCATTTTATGATGGAAAAGGCTACAGAATTGTAAAATTAGCCGAAATAGAACCAAAAAGGTGAGTTAAAGCACCTCATCGCTTTGCAAAGGTCATGTTCACGAGTGGAACACTCGCGCCAGCGGTGGAAAATTATGTAACGCTTTTCTATTCTTAATTCTTTCTTATGACAAAAAAGAAAAACTGGCTCAAAATATTTATAGACAACTTGCTTGATTTAATTTTAAGCTAGAGATAGTAATATTTTCCAGATAGTGCAAATTTACAAACCCGACAGATTGAATTTGCAATCCGTGCCCGTAGCAGTAAGCCACAATACAATTCACCAAAAAACAAAAGCTGCAAAAAATCTTGCAGCTTTTTTTATATTTACAAACAACAAACCAAAAAACTATGATGACCCTAATTGCGATTTTCTTTCCCTTTGCTTCTTTCTTTTTGAGAGGAAAAATATTAACTTCAATTCTTTGTCTAATCCTGCAAATAACTTTAATTGGCTGGATTCCTGCTGCAATTTGGGCTGTTATTTCTTTGCAGAATTCAAGAGCAGATAAGCGTAATGAGAAATTAATAAAAGTGATGAAAACGAAATCTTAAATCAATAATTTAAGACAAAATCACGCAGCAACACATTCCACATTATTTTGTTCGGCAATCTGCATATCAATTATTTTTTGAGCGATCGTTCCTCTTTCAAATAAACGGATGAATTTAAAAACAGCGCTCACAAAATATCCGGGGTTCGAAACCAGTCGGGCGATTTCTGTAATTCTTTGGTCTCTCAACTGTATGCAGGCTTCTCTTTCATTTTCGGGAACAGCTACAAATTCGTTGGCAAATTTCCAAGCTCCGTTTCTTGCCGTTTCCATGCTGAAATCAATAAAAAAAGTATCTATTTTTCCAGTAAATTTTAATATCCACGTAAGTGTCGGCCAAATTTTGATTAGGCATTTTTCGACACCGCCAACCAAATTGCTCAAAATGGCATTTATTTTATCAAAGTCGGCTTGTAAATCCTTTATATCTTCAACTGTGCAAATTTCTGCCGAGGCAATTCCCAAGTCAAGGTTAATATGAGCATTCATTCCCAAAAGTAAATGCTGCAATACTATAGGCCAAAATTTATCGGCTTGTTCAAAGGCAAATCCCCAGCATTCTGATGGTTTTTCTTTGGCCTGATATTCATAATAGGCTTTTAGATATCTGTTGGCAAAAATAACGTCGAGTTTTTCCATTCGCTCGCCATTTTGAAAAGAACCATTCTGTATGCCTTCTTTTACTCTTACGGTAACTTCACGGTACAGAATAGCAAATAAACCTAAATTGCTTTGGTCTATTTTTGATTTTTCTATTATTTGATCTAATAACAGAATTACTTCGTTTATATTTTTGGCTTGTTTCATACTCATTTATAATTGGTTATGGTTTGTTTTTGGTAAAACGAATTTAATTATTTTAAGCTTTCGATGAACGTTTTTTTGAAGTAATTATCTTATTATTTCTTTTGGTTTCTGCATAAAAAATCCCAAAAGAAAAACTCTTTTGGGATTGTTACTAAACTCAAATCGAAAACAATAAAATATTATGCCTCTGCTTCTACTTTTAAAATTTCTAATTTTAAATGCCCTTTTTTAGCAGGCCATTCTATAAGATCTCCTACTTTATAACCAACCATTGCAATACCTTCGTCTGAAAGAACCGAAATCTTGTTTTTGCTCACTTTTACTTTTTCGGGACCAACCAAAAGAATTGTTTTTTCCTGGTTAGTATTATGGTCTTTGTAAGTTACTTTTCGGTTTACCGAAACAACATCTTCGGGAAGGTTTTTTCTCAATACCTGCGTTGCATGTTTTAGTTCGCTCAATAAAAGTTCTTCTTCCTGCGGTGTAACTTTTTTTCTTCTTACGTGGTCTTTAATTAAATCATATGTTCCTGTTGTTAAAATGATATTATTTTGTGACATGACTTTCTTTTTTGCTTCACTTTTCAT
The DNA here is from genome assembly GCF_000016645.1 of Flavobacterium johnsoniae UW101. Lineage (NCBI taxonomy): Bacteria > Pseudomonadati > Bacteroidota > Flavobacteriia > Flavobacteriales > Flavobacteriaceae > Flavobacterium > Flavobacterium johnsoniae. The sequence continues at coordinate 2,771,008 of NC_009441.1, read as the reverse complement.
TGCGTATGATAAACAACTCTTCATTGAATATCCAGCTCGATTCAATTCAATGATATCATATCCTGAATGAAAATTGAGGTTAAATAAAAACGAACTATAAAAAAGGATCCCTGCTTAGAGTTGCTGCAGGGCACAAGTAATAAACTCTTTTGAGCTTTTTAAGAAAGTATCGTCATGCAAATACAATAATGTGTACATTAAGCACATCAAACCGCTGTTTAGTAAATAAAAATTGGCCGTTACCATTATTATATAACATTTGAAGTTAAACGTGCAATCTACGGCTTTTCTCTCAAAAAACCAGCTCTTTTAGAGAACTTTAAGATTCTGAGTTTTGTAAATGAAATACAATCGGTTGTATGCAGCCGGCATTAAATCAGACTTAAAAACTTACAAGAAATACCTTATATTTGTTTTAATTAAAGAACCCTTTTAAAATAACATTTAGATTTATATGATCGAAAATAACATTAAGGAAAAAATAGAAAATCTAACAATAAGATTACTTGAAATTGTACATCTTCATTGTTGGAATAATATTTCAAAAAATTTAATGTTCATTCTTTCAGACATTTCAGAAGTAAAAGGAGAAAACTTTTTTATTAAACGAAGAAATAAGAACAAGCTGAATAAAAAGAAAAATCCTAAAAACCTCAATGAAGTAATCGAAGATCTTCAAGAAATTTACGATTTGATTTATGACATCAATCTATATGTCTATAAATCTGAAAAACATAAAACCATCATTGAAATTCAATACTTTCTTAAGAGCAAACTTGATACTGATTATTTAAAAACAGCAGCTAACAATCCTCCAATGTTACATTGCAAAATTGCTCAACCTCCTTATAAAAATGATCAAGAAAAGTTTGATGTTAATTGGGAATTAGGTGGAATAAGATATTATTTAAATATCCTTTGGTGGAAAATAAACTATAATATGCATAAACGTCTCATACTTTTACATAATCTACATAAGAGTTAAACATGGAAAACTTCGACTGGACATCATTTACCAAAAAAATACCCGTTAAAGCTAAACTCAGTAACATTTATAATGCCTGGACAATTGCAGGTGAATTAGAAAAATGGTTTCTCGAAAAAGTATCTTTTTTTGATGCAAATCAGGAAGTTATTGGCAAAAACCAAAACGTGTTAGAAGGCAGTACTTATGAATGGCTTTGGTTTTTGTATGATGATGCCATGTTGGGAAAAATTACTTCTGCCAACGGAAAAGACCATTTGCAGTTTACTTTTGAAGGAACTTGTCTGGTTGATATCAATTTGAGTGAAACAAATGGTTACACAATAGTTGAACTTCGTCATCATGATATTCCAACAGATGATAATTCGAAAAAATACATTAGACTGGGCTGTTCAAACGGCTGGCATTTTTATCTCACCAATCTTAAATCGGTTTACGAAGGCGGTTTAGATTTACGAAACAAGGATAACAGTTTAGACCCAATGATTAACAATTAGAATAAAGCAGTATATTGATTTAGAATATTTTCGCTTTTATACATTTAAAAACACCCAAATAAAAAATGAAGACTTATTTTGTTGACTCATTTACGAATGAAAAATTTAAAGGAAATCCAGCAGCAGTTTGTCTTCCCAATATAGAATTAGATGCAGAAAGCATGCAGAGTATTGCTGCAGAAATTGGATTTTCGGAAACGGCTTTTATAAAACAAATAAAAGATAATACATACAGTATTCGATTTTTTAGCCCAAAAACCGAAATTCCGTTATGCGGGCATGCGACATTGGCTTCTTCTAAAATTCTTTTCAGCACTACTTCATTTGAGAGCATAAAATTTATTAATATCAATAATGTTGAATTGTTTATTGAGAAAGAAGCTGATAAAATAAAAATGCAGTTTCCGGTTTATGAAACAGAAGAAACTGAGGTGCCTCAAAAACTGCTCGATGCACTTGGAGTTTCTGAAATTCTGGAAAAAAGATACAGCCCAAACAATAAAATAATTTTACTTGAAATTGAAAGCGCCCGCAAACTGGCAGATTTAAAACCCGATTTTACAGCTTTGGTCAATTCGCATACCGGAATAAACGGGGTTTTGTTAACTGCAATTTCAGACAACGAAAATTTCGATTTCCATTACCGATATTTCTGGCCTTGGGCAGGAACTGACGAAGATCCTGTAACGGGAGGCGTTCAAACTTTTTTGACAAAATATTGGGCCAAAAAACTGAATAAAACAAAACTAAATGCCTTTCAATCTTCTTTAAGAACCGGAACTATGAGTACAGAACTTGTACAAGACAAAGTTTACATTCTTGGAGAAGCAGTGATTGTTCTGGAAGGCAATTTTATTTTATAAATCAAAAAACAAAACCTATGAAACTAGTAATAACCGCTTTACTTTTAATTTCAAACTTTACATTATTCGCACAATCAAACCAATTTACGGGTGATTATGCCCGTTCACTTGGCGAAGAAGGAAAACACATAATTGAATACAATTGACCTTAAATCCAGATGGAACATTTGAATTTCATTCCTACTCGAAAATGCAAGGTGGAACGCCGCCGGAAACCAATTCATACGGAAAAGGAAAATGGAGTGCAAAAGATAATCTGATCACTTTTTCGGCAGACAAAAAAGAAGATCTGAACGAAAAATATACATTAGATTTTAATAATTCTACAGCTCGTTTTGTAACCAAAAATCCAAGAGATAAAAGCGATAAAGTGGTAAAAACGAAACTTCAGTTTTTAGGATCAGATATTCCATGGATGCAGAGAATTGATATTTTCAAGGGTTAGATATATTCCCTATTTAAAAAAAACAATAAAAGTAAGTTTATTTTTACAATAAAATATATTTTTGCAGTATTAATCATTTTACAAATGAATATTGCAAAATATGAATTACTTACAAATACTGATGTTACACTATTTAGATTTAAGAGTAAGGGAATTAATGGCGAAATAGACAAAGGTATCGTTTATAAACCTACAAAAAATAATACAATATATAATTTAGGTTTTGGAGATTTAGTTTTTGATCAAATCCAAAAAGAATTTATAATTAACGATTTAATTGTAAGTGATAATGGGGATCGCAATAAAGTTCTAGCTACAGTTGCTGAATCTGCTTATATTTTTTCAGAAAGATATCCTGAAAGGAAAATCTTTTTTAAAGGCAGTACTAAAAGCAGAACGCGCTTATACAGGAGAGCTATATCACTAAATTTGAGAGAATTATCAAAAACATTTCATATCTTTGGAACAATAGAAGATGAAAATGGAAACATATTCAACGCTCCTTTTGATTCAAATGGTGATTTTTATGGATTTATTATTAAAAGAAAATAATATGAAAACGCATACAATTGTTAAAAAACAAGCTAAAATGGAATCTATAGTAAAAGTTGATCCAGAATTAGATAAAATAAAAGATATAAAACTCAAATCTGATAAACTGGAAGAAGTTAACAAACATAACTTTAAACTAAATTTTTAATCTCTTGTTTTGAACTTAGCAAAACAATTGTTTCATAAAAAACCGTTCAAGAAATTTCTATGAACGGTTTTTATTTTTTATAAAGAGCTTTTAAAAATCTCAAAGCCTCCGCAAGGATCGAGACAACAGCTCAAAAAACTCAGTAACTTAGTATCTCAGTAACTATTTTAATTAATACACATTTTTATTGGCTTCATACCTCAATATGGCGGACTTGTGACATTTTTTCAAAAGTCACTTTCTTAATTATCTACTTTCAGGTATTCAAAAAAAGATAATTAAATAAACCAACTAAAGCCCCATGTTATGAAAACTACAAAAATGGTATGCCTTTTTATCATAATAATCGCATTAAGCGCTTGTAAAAAGGACGCAAAGGGAAAAAATGATAATTATACAACAGTAAACAAAAGCGCAGCTTCTTCTGAGTGTTTAGCTCCTGCTAATTGGTTTACGATGGTAAACAATACCCGCCAGACTCCTCCGCCAAATGAAGGACCAACAAGCGTATTTGCCAACAATGCTACGGTAACGAATTGTGACTTTCATCAGTGGTCATGGCAAAAATTTCTATGGCTGACTAATGAAGTTAATGGAAAACCTTTATTTATGACCAATCTAATTCAGGTGAACGCAGCAGGCCAGAAATTAGACCCAAGCAACGGAATTGTTTTAACAGATACTGCTCAGGCAAGTTCTAATACTGATATTTTACAAACTCCTAAATACCAATCAGGTGTTCCTAAACAAACTACAGTCTATTATTCTATATTTATGGACAAGCTTCTTTACGACACTATGATAAAATATGGCCCAATTGCCAAAAATGATCCTACAAAAGTAAAAGACATCACTTTTCCTGTAGGAGCATTAGAACTAAAAACTTCATGGATTGATGCGAGTGCTCTTAAAGATACTTCTACTTATTTTGTTACTCAGGGCGTAATAAACGGAGTAAAAACAAAAGTAGCACTTTTAGGAATGCATGTCGTGGGAATTGTAGAAAATCATCCCGAATTTGTATGGGCAACTTTTGAACATGAAAACCTTGCGCCTGCTTATGACTGGACTAAAGCTACGCCAACAGCTGATGCTCCAGTAACAAGTACAGTTGATTATCCGTTTTTTAATAAAAACAGCACAGCAACGGTTCAGAATATAACTACAGGAAATGGAAATTACACTGATGTCTTTTCTGTCTACAAATATGGCGTTCCTGTAGAAAAAGCAATGAAAGGTTCTTTTAATGTGCAGCTTTATATGGATACAAGCCAAAATGGTTCTGAAAACTTCAATAACATTCGTACTATTAACCAAAGCGTTAAAACACAGCTGAAAGGTATTTGGAACAATTATTTCTACAATGGTTCATTATGGATAAATACTGCAGGATACAACAGCACTCCGGCACAAGCGGCTTTATTAGATTCGTTGAGCTATAATCTTTCAAATTCTTCACCGGGAGATCTAACCAGAGGTTCTACTGCAGCTTACAATATTACTATGGAAACCTATGTTCAGGTAGGATTTGGTCCATCATCTATACATGGAAATACTGTAGACAATCTTGTTAATTGTTTCTCCTGCCACAATGCATCTAACAATTCTGCTGAATCGCCTCTTTTTATAAGCCATGTTTTTACAGGATATGTACAAAATCTACAGGGTTTGAACAGAAAACAAATCAAAGATGCACATGTTAAAGAAATCGTCAAACAATTCAATATACGTCTAAAATTAAAGCAGGCAAAAGCAAAATAACAACCGCTTTACTTTTAAATATATAAACATAAAAACCACAAGCTCTTGTTTGTGGTTTTTATGTTTTATTGCCCCTTTGTAACTAAGAACCTTTGTCCCTTTCTCATAAAAATCCTAACTTCGCTCTTCAATAAGAAAAGGAGAAAATGAAGGTATGTATTGCTGAGAAACCAAGTGTAGCACGTGAAATCGCATCTGTTTTGGGCGCCAATACCAAGCACGACGGATATTACGAAGGGAACGGATATGCCGTAACCTACACTTTTGGGCATTTATGCACCTTAAAAGAACCTAACGATTACAAACCGCACTGGAAAAGCTGGGATTTAAACAATCTGCCCATGCTTCCTGAAAAATTCGAAACCAAAGTTGTTCAGAATTCGGGAATCCAGAAACAGTTTAAAATCATCAAAACACTTTTTGATAAAGCCGAATTAGTCATAAACTGCGGGGATGCCGGGCAAGAAGGAGAATTAATCCAGCGCTGGGTAATGAACGAAGCGCATTACAAAGGCGAAATAAAACGTTTATGGATTTCTTCCTTAACCACCGAAGCCATAAAAGAAGGTTTTGACAACCTGAAACCTTCTGAAAACTATGATAATTTATTCTACGCCGGATTTTCGAGAGCCATTGGCGACTGGCTTCTAGGGATGAATGCAACTCGTTTGTATACCGTAAAACATGGCGGTTACAAACAAGTTTTGTCTATTGGACGCGTACAAACACCAACACTGGCAATGGTTGTAGACCGATTTAAAGAAATCGAAAACTTTAAACCGCAGCCGTATTGGGAATTGCAGACTTTATACAGAGAAACGCTTTTTAGTTATGAAGAAGGGCGTTTTCTAAAAAAAGAAGACGGAGAAATTCTGGCTGAAAAAGTAAAGGAAAGTGATTTTGAAATTGTTTCTGTTGATAAAAAAAACGGAAACGAATATGCTCCAAAACTATTTGACTTGACAGGTTTACAGGTGTATTGCAACCAAAAATTTGGATTTTCGGCAGAAGAAACGCTTAAAATTGCGCAGACTTTATACGAACAAAAAGCCATTACTTATCCCAGAGTTGATACCACTTTTCTGCCTGGAGATATTTATCCAAAAGTACCAGGGATTCTGCAAAAACTGACTAATTATAGTCATTTAACAGAACCGCTTTTAGGAAAAAAAATTAAAAAATCGCCTAAAGTTTTCAACGACAAAAAAGTAACAGATCACCATGCAATTATTCCAACCGGAATAGAAATTAATCTGCCTTATAATCAGCAGCAAGTTTACGATATAATTGTAAAACGTTTTCTTGCTGTATTTTACGACGATTGTCTTGTTGCCAACACAACTGTAATTGGAAAAGCTGCCGACGTAACTTTTAAAGCGACAGGAAAAGAAATCTTAAAGAAAGGTTTCCGTGTGGTTTTTGAAGATCCGAATGCGAAAGAAAAAGAACCGGATTTACTGCCGAGTTTTGTTGTGGGGGAAAAAGGACCGCATGAACCTTCATTTCTTCAAAAAGAAACCAAACCGCCTAATCATTTTACCGAAGCAACTTTGCTGCGTGCCATGGAAACCGCAGGAAAACAAGTAGACGACGAAGATTTACGCGAATTGATGAAAGAAAACGGAATTGGTCGTCCGTCTACACGAGCGAACATTATCGAAACGCTTTTTAAACGTCAGTATATTGTTCGAAATAAAAAACAGGTTTTACCAACTACAACAGGAATTCAGTTGATTGATACGATTCAGAATGAATTGATAAAATCGGCTGAGCTTACAGGTTCGTGGGAAAAGCAATTGAAAGATATCGAAAAAGGTACTTTTACAGCAGCTGCTTTTATCAGAAACATGAAACGCATGGTCGAAGCTTTGGTTACCGAAGTACGAAGTGAAACCAGACACGCCAATATTTCGCATGCTGCAACGATCCAGAAACCAGCTGTAAAAGCGGAGAAAAAGAAAGCCGCAGGAATTTTGGCAGAAACTTGTCCGAAATGCCAGAAAGGAAATTTTATAAAAGGGAAATCGGCTTTTGGGTGTTCTGAATATAAATCGGGATGCGATTTTGTACTTCCTTATGGTTTTCATGATAAAAAAATTACCGAAAGCCAATATTTACGATTAGTTCAAAAAGGCTCAACCGTAAACATAAAAGGTTTTAAAACCGATGCCGGAACAGTTGAAGGTTTAATTCGTTTTGAAGAGAATTACAAACTTAAACTTGAGCCTAAAAAAACGTATATAAAAAAGACAACTAAGGAAACAGCATCAGATTCTTTATCCTGCCCAAAATGCAAAAAAGGAAACATCTTAAAAGGAAAAACCGCTTACGGATGTTCTGAATATAAATCGGGTTGTGATTTTAAAGTTACTTTTGATGAAGTCCGCGCAAAACTTCAAGATCAAAAACCAACAAAGGAATTGGTCTACTCTATTTTAGAGGGAAGCGTTTAGTTTTTCTTGTCACAGATTAAAGGGATTAAAATGATTTTTGACTGTGTTTTTTTGCCACTAATTATACGAATTCTCACTAATTCATTTTTACACGCAGATTTTGCAGATTTAATTTATATTAGAATTAAAAAAATCAGCCTAATCTGCTAAATCTGCGAGAGACAAAAATACTTTTCACAGTCAATACCACATTTCTTTATCCACAAATTATTTCTGGAATTTTTTATAATTACTTCGTCAATTCCCTTCGGTCGAGTCGCAGCAAACATTTTTTTCATACTTTAGTAGCACATTACAAAACCAAATCTTATAAAATATGTTCCAGAAAATTACTCTTTTAACGCTTGTATTAGCTGCTGTTTCTTGCCAGAAGAAAGAATCTGTTGAAAAAGATAAAATTAAAATCGCCGACTGGATTATCGGAAACTGGGAAAACAAATCGGCTGAAGGTATTTTAACTGAAAACTGGCAGAAACTAAACGACAGTACTTTTAATGCGTCTTCATATTACATAAAAGGAAAAGATACACTGCATTTTGAAACAATAGTTCTGGCTCAAAAAGGCGAAACCCTAACCTATTTTGCAACCGTAAAAGGACAAAATGAAGATAAAGCCGTTGCTTTTGCATCAACCGCAGAATCTGACAAACAATTGGTTTTTGAAAATCCAAAACACGATTATCCGCAAAAAATCACTTATACCAAAAACGCTGATAATACTTTAACTGCTGAAATCTCTGGAAATTTACAAGGAAAACCTAGTTCAGAAAAGTTTGTAATGACAAAAATAAAGTAATATATAACTTTTTACATTTAATAAAATGAAATATAAATTACTCTTAATTACGTTTATTACTTCCATTTTTGTATCTTTTTCTTTTTCTAACCTTCAATCAAATAAAGATAACATTCAAAAATTATTAGAAATTAAAAAAAATGATTCGATTCAAAACAGAGAAATAATAGAATTAAAGGATAAAATTAAAGTTTACGAGTATAAAGATTCAGTATTTTCAAATCAATTGACAATATTAACTGCTATTTTCTCAACAATCGTAGCAATTTCTATTTTTTTAATCGGTTTTTTAATTCCAAAACTTTATAATAAAAAGAATAAAAATGAATTAAAAAAACTTCTTAATCAATTCAAAACCATCAGAGATGAAATAGAAATTAGCAGACAAAAACATATTGCTTTAGAAGCAAAAAATAATTTAAATCATTCAAAAACAATGTTTTTTAGCTGTCTAGATTCTAAACATAATAATGGAGCATTCCTTTGGTCTCTTAGACATGCTAAAGATATTTATGATTTTTGTCAGCTTTCTAGTAACGAAGATGTTGAATTCTACATAGATACAGCATTAAATATTGTTAATGAAATGACAACTGAAAATAATTTAAAAGAATCTGTAGATGAAGTCAATTCTTTAACATCAGAATTAATAAAAATTTATTCTGATTCAATAGAAGGGGTAAAAGAAAAATTAATTTCAATAAAAGAAAAATACAATATAATTGCTTGGTCACAAGAACTTGCAAAATAGTTTTAAAATTTATTTGTAAAAACAATAAGCATATCAAGGCTTGAATCCAAACACAAACTAATCATGAAATCAAAACACATTCTATTTCCCTCAATTTTGATTTTAACTTTTGCAATTCTAACCTCTTGCAAAAAAGAAACTAAACCAGAAACTCCCGCAAAAATCTATTCTAAACTTGCAAAAGCCGAATGGTTTATTGGCGAATGGAGAAATAAATCGGCAGATGGTGAACTTACGGAACGATGGAAAAAAGAAAATGATTCGGTTTATTTAGGAGAATCCTATTTTGTTGTGGGACAAAATGATACCGTTTTTGCAGAACACGTACGTCTTGAGGAAGCAAACGGAAAATTAGCTTATATAGTAACAGTTCCGGGGCAGAATCAAGAATTGCCCGTAAGTTTTGAAATGACCTCGGCTGCAGATAATCAGATTGTTTTTGAAAACCCAAAACACGATTATCCAAATAAAATCATTTACAATCTGGTTGAGAAAGATTCGCTAATAGCAGAAATTTCAGGTTTGAAAAAAGGCAAACCTTATACCGAGAAATTTATTATGAAAAAGCGATAAGATAGATTTACAAGCAAAGAAACTTAGAACCTCAGTAACTTAGCGACTTTAAAAAAAATCACTCATTCTCCCCTATCTTATTCACCATAAAAATCATCACAATTCCTAAAAGCGCCATAATCAAAAACGCCCATTTCATACTTAGATATTCTGATATAAAACCAACCATTGGCGGTACTAGTAAAAAACCAAGATAACCAATTGTAGATATAGAAGTCAAAGCAGATCCGCTGCTTAATTTTGAAGATCTTCCGGCAATACTAAACACCAGCGGCACCACACAAGAAACTCCAAACCCTATTAAAACATAACCAAAAATAGTTGGGTAAGCATACGGCAGGATAAAACAAAGACCAAAACCAGCAGTGATTAAAATTCCGCTGTAAAGCAGGATTTTTTTAGTTCCAAATTTCATTACGCCATAATCGCCAAATATACGTCCTAAAGTTACTGCCGATGCAAAAAACACAAAAGCAGCACTTGTTAATTTTGGAGAAGCCTTTAAGATATTCTCAAAATAAATACCGCTCCAGTCATACATCGTATTTTCACAGGCCATAGACACGAAACAAATCAAGGCAAACTTTATAAGATTCTTTTCCGGCATCGAGAAAAACTTCTTTTTAACCGGAACAGGTTCATTATGAATACTCATTGGGTAAAAACAAGCTGTAAGAGCCAGCATAAAAATACTTACTCCCAGTAAATGATGTGATGGAGCAATTTTCTGCGTTACCATTACATAACCTAAACCGGCTCCAGAGAAAACAGCAATACTCCAAACTGCATGAAAACGGGTAATAATCGATTTTGGATAGAGTTTCTGCACTTCAAGAGACTGCGCATTGATTGACAAATTGAAAATATTACGCGAAGCTCCAAAAAACAAAAGTATAATTACCAGCTGCCAGACAAATGCGGCTAAACCAGGCAAAGACAAAGCCACATTAAACATAACTGCTCCAAGCAGCATAATATAACGGCTGCTGTACTTGTTTAACAGCTTTCCGGTAAACGGCATTGTAAGCATTAAACCTATTGGAAAAGCAAATAAAACAGCTCCAAATTCAGCTTCAGATAAATGCAGCTGTGCTTGGATATGCGGAATTCTGGAAACCCATGAAGAATAACCAAAACCAGAAAGAAAGAAAAATACAGTATTTGCTATTCGATACCCTCTAGGCGTGTTTTGAATCTTTTTGAAAAAAGGTAAAATCATGAAGTCTTTTATTTCAGACTGCAAAAATAAAGCTTTTAAAACGAATTATTGTCGGTTTTACACTTTAATAAATACATACAATTTTTCGGTTTTATTTCAGAAAAAACAAAAGACTTTTCTTTCTTATTTAGTCTCAAAAAGCCTATAAACAAATGAATTTAAATATTATTTGTTAAAAAAACAATAATTTTTACATTTGCACTGTTTTTATTTATTCTAAATAAATTTTAATTACAAACCAATTTTTAAACCAATGAAATATTTTAAGCCGAAAACATTACGTTTTCTAATGACAATTAGTTTTGTCTTTACGTTCTTAACCATGTCTGCACAGCAAAATGGAAAAATTAAAGGAACCATCACAACTTCAGATGGTGAACAAGCTGCCGGAGTAAATATCATATTAAAAAACTCAAAATACTGGGCAGTTTCTGATGAGAGCGGAAATTTTGAATTTAACAGAATAAAACCCAACACTTATACTTTACAAGTTTCTTTAACAGGATACGAAACCCTGGAAAGTGAAGTAATTGTTGCCGAAAGCGAAACAACTACTGTAAATCTGCAGTTAAAAGTTTCTAACAAAGAATTAAAAGAGGTTGTCATAAACAACAAAAAAAGCATTTTGTCTAAAAAAACAGATTATGTTGCCAGAATGCCTTTAACAAATCTGGAAAATCCACAAGTTTATAACGTTATACATAAAGAACTTCTTTTAGAGCAGGTTTCTGTAGATATTAAAAGTGCAGTACAGAACTCACCCGGAGCAGTTCCTGTTACGTATCCTTCAGGAGGTGTTGCTGTAACTTTTAGAGGATTTACTACTGGAATTAATGCCAGAAATGGTATGGAAACCTCAACTAACCGTTCTTCTACTGATCTTGCTAACGTAGAAAGAATTGAGATTTTAAAAGGTCCATCCGGAACTTTATTTGGTTCTACTATTTCATCTTTTGGAGGTGTTGTAAACCTTGTTACCAAAAAACCTTTTGAAACAACTGCAACAGAGGTTTCTTATACTACGGGAAGTTTTAACTTAAATCGCTTTACTGCAGATATTAACACACCTTTAAATGAAGAAAAAACGGTATTATTTAGAATAAATGCTGCAGTTAACAGAGAAAAAAGCTTTTTAGATTATGGCTTCAATAATACGGTTGCCGTTACTCCAAGTTTAACTTTTAAAGCAAACGAAAAACTTACTTTTAATATCGATGCTGAATACATCAGTTCAAACAATACCAGACGTACTTATCATAGATATGATGCTGCTTCCGGAATTACAAACCCTGGTGATTTGAAAATTGACTACAAAAAATCATTATTCTATGATGATAATGATGCTAAAACTTCTGCAAATAAAGTTTTCGCTCAGGCAGAATATCAAATATCAGAAAATTGGAAATCTACTACTCTATTCTCTTTTATGGGAGAAAACGTAGATCGTAGTTATCAGACTTATACGCTTTGGTTAAACCCATACCAAGCGGCAAGAAGAGTTGGAAACTGGGGACCTATTTATGACAATTACACTAATATTCAGCAAAATATTAACGGCCAGTTTGCAACAGGCAGTATTAAACATAAACTATTAGTTGGTGCAAATTACAATTTTAATAAAAGCGGATTCTCTTCTGGAGCAACAGCGTATATTGATACTATAGACGTGAGAACTCCTTTTGATCCTATGAGAAGAAAAACGGTAGATGCTACATTAAAACAAACTGCATATCCAGTTACTACCAATAAGACTTTTAGCGTTTACGCTTCGGATGTTATTAATTTTACTGAAAGATTATCAGCAATGCTTAGTTTACGTTTAGACAACTATAAACTAGATACTGTTGAAGGTACAGAAGGTTACAATCAAACGGCATTATCTCCAAAATTAGGATTAGTGTATCAGGTTGTTAAAGATCAGGTTTCGATCTTTGGAAATTACATGAACGGATTTCAAAATTCGCCTCCTGCTACACAACCAGATGCTACTAGATTGATTTTAGATCCAGTATATGCCGTACAATATGAAGCTGGTGTTAAGGTTGAAGCATTCAATAAAAAATTAAGTACTACTTTAAGTTATTATAATATCAAAATTGACAATGCAGTACAATATGACAATAATGGTTTTGCTTATCAAAATGGAGAACAAGTCAGTAAAGGTTTTGACTTTGAATTAATTGCTAATCCAATTAACGGTTTTAACATTATTGTCGGATATGCTTTTAATGACAATACAATTCCTGCTACTGGCAAAAAAGCTGTTGGAGCTCCAGAAAACGTTGCAAATTTCTGGACAACTTATACCTTACAAAACACTGTAAAAGGTTTAGGAGCTGGATTTGGAATTAATTATGTTGGAAAAAGTTATATGTTTGATGACAATGTTTTTTACATTCCTTCTTATACTACGGCAAATGCTACTGTATTTTACGATCAGCCTACCTGGAGAGTCGGACTTAAATTCAACAATCTTTCAAACGAAAAATACTGGGATTTTTATGGAAACTCTCAAGCTCCAACAAACTTCTTAGTGAATTTGACATTAAAATTCTAAAGTCATTTTTTTTCTTAAAACAACACCTCTGTAATACAACGGAGGTGTTTCTTTTTGTTAAACATTTTATTTATAAATCTTAGTAAATGACTTTTAAAAAATTAATTCTAAAAATCCATTTATGGCTGGGATTATCTTCCGGTTTAATTGTAGTTATATTGGGTATTACAGGATGCCTATATTGCTTTGAAGAAGAATTACGTCCTATTGTTCATGATTATTATTACGTAGATCAAATAAAGGACAAAAAATTACCTTTAAGCCAATTAATTGAAATTGCAAAAAATGCAAATTCTGATTATCCTAAACAATCTTTTTCAGGATGCAGGACGTTTAGCGATGATGATCGTACTGTAGTTATCTGGTTTTATAAAGAATTAGACAAAGATGCGTTTTGGTACTGGAATCAATATCATAATACTTATCTCTATCTGGATCCTTTTACCGGAAATGTAAAAAAACAAGAAGATTATAATTTCGAGTTTTTTGTTTTTGTTCGAATGCTGCATCAAACATTATGTCTCAACAGCGATATTGGAGATCCAATTGTAGGAACGGCAACTATTGTATTTATTATTTCGCTTATTACCGGTCTTATACTTTGGTGGCCCAAAAACAAGCAGGCGGCTAAACAACGTTTTTCGTTTAAATGGAAAAACAGTACTAAATGGAAACGCAAGAACTACGATTTACATAATATTCTCGGATTCTATTCGATGCTTTTTGCTTTACTAATCGCCTTGACAGGATTAGTCTGGGCATTTCAGTCTTATGATAAAGGGGTACAATGGCTGCTTAATGGTGGGAAAACATTTGAAAACGAGAGATTCGTTTCTGATACTACTCAATACACTAAAAAAATGCCCACTGATAAGATTTACGCTTCCATTAGACAATCGCAGCCTAAAGCAAAAAGTTTTTATTTGTTTGTACCTGAAGAAAAAGATTCGCTGGCAACATTTAGCACATTTATAAGATACAATAATCGTTTTGATGATATCTCCATTGAATTTGATCGTTATACAGCCAAACCTTTAAAAATTGAGACTTATCACGAGAAGAATAATGGTGAGAAGTTTCGGTTTATTAATTACGATTTGCATGTTGGAAGTATCCTTGGATTTCCGGGAAAAGTACTCGCCTTTTTTGCCAGCCTGATTTGTGCAAGTTTACCAGTTACCGGTTTTTTAATCTGGTGGGGAAGAAATAACAAAAAAACTAACAAAACGAAGTAATTATAAGGGTTCACAGTATTGTTAAAAAAATTATAATTTCTACATTTGCGGTGTTTTTACCAATCTTACACATCCCCCGTAATCCACTTAAAAAGAAAAAAATCATGAATTATTTTAACCGCAGCATGAAGCGTTTTATGTACTTAACAGCACTGCTTTTTATTTTTACAAGCACTGTAAACGCTCAACAGACTGACGGAAAAATTAAAGGAAACATTACAACCTCTGATGGCGAACCTGCAATTGGCGTAAATATCATTCTAAAAAACTCAAAATACGGAACTGTTTCTGAAGAAGATGGTTCTTTTGAATTCAACCGAGTAAAACCAAATACTTATACTGTTCAGGTTTCATTATCAGGTTACGAAACTCTGGAACAAGATGTTACTGTTTCTGCAAGCGAAACATCGTCATTAAACTTACAGCTGAAAGTTTCAAATAAACAGTTAAAAGAAATTATTGTTACCAATTCCAGAGGCAAAGCATTTCCAAAACAAAGCAGCTTTGTATCAAAAATGCCTCTAAAAAACGTTGAAAATCCTCAGGTTTACAATATTGTTTCATCTGAATTAATGAAAGAACAGGTAATTACAAATTATGATGATGCTTTAAAAAATGTTCCGGGAATTCAAAAATTATGGCAGTCTACAGGACGTGGCGGTGATGGAGGTTCATTTTATTCATTACGTGGTTTTGAAGTTCAGGCCAATGTTGTAAACGGACTGCCTGGATTAACAAGAGGAAGTTTAGATCCGGCAAATATTGAACGTATCGAAGTCATCAAAGGACCATCTGGAACTTTATTTGGAAGCAGTTTAGTAAGCTACGGCGGTCTTATTAATACTGTTACTAAAAAACCATACAGCGGTTTTGGCGGTGAAGTTTCATATATAGCAGGAAGCTTTGGCTTAAACAGAGTTACTGCAGATGTTAATACACCGCTTGACGATAATGATAATGCAGCTTTTAGAATTAATGCGGCTTACCAGACAGAAAACAGTTTTCAGGACGCTGGGTATAGAACTTCAATTTTTGTTGCTCCTTCCCTTTCTTATAAAGTAAATGAGAAATTGTCTTTCTTGATTAATACTGAATTTATGGCTGAAGAAAAAGCAGCATCACCTATATTGTTTTTAGGCCAGTACTCAAAACTTCAGTATGCTGATTTAAATGATTTAAATTACAATACAAAATTATCTTTTTACAGCAACGATTTACCAATGAAAAATCCGAGATTTAATCTGCAGGCTCAGATGAATTACAAGATTTCTGACCAATGGACTTCGCAGACTATTCTTTCAAGAACTTCAACTAAATCAAAAGGATATTACTCTTACATGTCTGACAATGAAGACGGGAATAGAGATTTTGCTTTCTGGATCACAAAAGAAAATTCTCAAACTGCAACAACTGATATCCAGCAGAATTTTATTGGAGATTTCAAAATTGGAAAAATGAGAAATCGTCTTGTGGCCGGTTTAGATTATTTTGAAAGAAATTTAATGTTTGGAGGTTCAGGTTATGCACACCTTTATAACGTTACACCTCAGGGTGAAGTAAGACAGCTGGATCCAGCAAATTCTTACAATTTAAGCCAGACATCAGTAGATAAATTATTAGCTTCTGCACCGGGACCGGATTATAATTCCAAAGATGCAGCTTACAGCGCTTATGTTTCAGATGTTTTAAACATTACGCCTGCTTTGTTAGTAATGGCGAGTTTAAGAGTAGATTATTTTGATAATGAAGGAAATATCAAAAAAGATACAGATAATTATAATCAAACAGCACTTTCTCCAAAATTTGGAGTAGTTTATCAGCCAATTCAGGATCAATTATCTGTTTTTGCAAATTACATGAATGGTTTTAGAAATATTGCACCAGGATTGGTTTATGACGGAAGCGGAAATGTAATTGGAACAAAAACTTTTGAACCAGAACATGCTGATCAATTAGAAGCTGGTATTAAAGCTGATTTATTTTCAGATAAAGTAACTGCTGCCGCTAGTTATTATGATATTAATGTTGCTAATTTAGTTACCAGCAATCCAATGTATAGTTCACAAGGCGGTGAAGCAAGAAGTCAGGGATTTGAATTTGATTTGAATGCTGCAGTATCAAAAAATTTCAGCATTATTGCCGGATACAGCTACAATCAAAGTAAAATTACCAAAGGAGACATAAACAACGTTTGGTTAGATGAAGGAAAAAGACCTTTCTGGGCAGGGCCAAAAAACCTGGTAAATCTTTGGGCTACTTATAAATTTGATGAAGGTGCATTAGAAAACTTCGGACTTGGATTTGGTGGAAATTATGCCAGTGATAATGCTGTTTTAGACAGTGATGTTACAGGAAAATTTGTTCTTCCTGCTTACACTGTTATCAACGGATCTGTTTTCTATAACTCAAATAAATTCCGCGTAAGCTTAAATGTAAATAATATTACCAATAAAGATTACTTTAACGGAGGATGGTCTACAGTAAATCCGCAGAAACCAAGAAACGTTGCTGCTAGTTTTACTTATAAATTCTAAATAAGCTTAAAAATTTTAAAAGCCCCAAACCATATAATTATATGGTTTGGGGCTTTTTTTATTGTTTTATTTTTAATTATTCTAAATAAGACGTATGTTTGTGAAAAATATCATTTTAATAATTTTAAACCTGATCTTATGAAATCAAAAACTTTTAAATTAATAACATTTGCTTTTTTAATGTTTTTTACTGCACCTCAGCTTTTTGCACACGCACTTTGGATCGAAACTAAAGCAACAGGAACAAAAGGAAAAGCTCAGGAAATTTCTATTTACTTTGGCGAATTCTCAGATAATGATATTACAAAAGCAGATAAATGGTTCTCTGATTTAAAAGATTTCTCTTTGGTAGTAATTTCTCCTTCAAAAAAAGAAACAAAACTTACTTCTAAAGCTTTAGATAATAAATACCAGGCTTTCTTTACACCAACTGAAGACGGTGTTTACACAATTGTAATGCAGCACACAGTTAAAGATGTTTACGGTACAATGAAATTAGATTACAACTCAAGTGCAACGGTTGTTGTTGGAAACAAAGCATCTGGAAATAATATTACAGCAAACACTAATAAAATTGCTGTTTTCTCAGAAAATGCAGATACAGCAAAAAAAGATGCTAAAGTAACTGGAGTTGCTTCTTATGACGGAGCTATTGCTAAAGAGGCAAAAATCAAAGTTATCGCTCCAAATGGATGGGAAAAAGAATTATGGACAAACGATAAAGGAGAATTTTCTTTTACTCCAATCTGGTCTGGAAACTACATGGTAGAATATGCTCACACTGATAAATCAGCTGGTGAACATAACGGAAAAAAATATGATGAAATCTGGAAAATGGCTACTTACCAAATTGTGGTAAAGTAATCTTTTAAAACATATAATTAGATTTTCAATTAAAAAACCTTGCTTTCCGGCAAGGTTTTTTTTGCTTGAAATCCAACATTAATACAAAATTAAAATAGAATTAGAAAATTCTTAAGTGAATCTTAAGAAAAGACTAAGTAAGGTTTAAGGAAGAAAAGCACTTCTTAATTTCCTGTTAAAGAAGATGTGTATTTATATTTGCATTCGATAATTTTTATTGAATCTAAATAAATACCATGAAATATAATTTACTATTTGTCTTAGGATTATTAAGTTTCGTCTCTTACGGCCAGAGTTATTCAAATAATGAATCTGGAGCTTCTGTTACAGATACTGTAAAGGGCAAAAAAGGAGAAATATTAAACGAAGTAATTGTTACTAAAAACAAAGAGCCAAAACCGGTAACAGCAGTTCGCTCTGGATTAAAACCAATGGATAATCCGCAAACCATACAAGTTATTGGTTCTGAAGTTATCGAACAACAGCAGGCTATCAGATTAAGTGAAGTTCTTAAAAATGCCAACGGTGTTTATGTTGGTTCTGCGCGAGGCGGTGCTCAGGAATCTTTCTTTTCTAGAGGTTATGATTTATCTGCCAATAATATGTTTAAAAACGGATTCCGTTACAATTCTGGATCAATTCCTGATGTTTCTGGTTTAGACAAAGTAGAATTTCTAAAAGGAGGTTCTGCCCTATTATTTGGAAATGTTGCTCCGGGAGGAATCGTTAACCTGGTAACCAAAACTCCTCAATTTAAAAGTGGCGGCGAAGTATCGATGCAGATAGGAAGTTTTGCGTATTACAAACCTGCTTTTGATTTTTACGGTGGTTTAAGTAAATCAGTCGCTTTTAGAATTAATGGTTCTTACGAAAATTCAGAAAGCTTTAGAGATGTAGTAAAAAACGAACGTTTATACATTAACCCATCGCTGCTTTTTGTAATTAATCCTAAAACACAAATTACGCTTCAGGGAGATTATTTATCAGCAGACTGGACTCCTGATTTCGGAACAGGAATTATTGGAACAAAAATTCTAGATTTACCTCGTAATACTTTTTACGGATCACTTTGGTCAAATGGTACTACTAAATCTTCCAGCGCTTCTGTATTATTAAATCATGATTTTAATAAAAACTGGAAACTTAATTTCAATAGTTCTTTCCAAAATTACGATAGAGCTTCAAAATCTACAGCACAATTATCATCTGTTAAAGATAATGGAGAATGGACTAGACCATTGGTTCAAAACGAAAACCTGGAACAAATATTAGGAGATCAGATAAGTCTTCAGGGGAACTTTAACACTGGATCTGTAAAGCATCAGATATTTACAGGTGCTGACTGGGAAAACTCATTTGCAACAGCTTATACTTTTGCATTTGACCCTGCAAATTATGACACTATTAATCTTTTCAATTTTGATCCGTCAACGCAAAAAAATACTATTCCGGATGCCAGAACAACTCAAATTGCAAAAACAGAAACAAATCGTTTTGGGGTTTATTTTCAGGATTTGATTTCTATTACAGACAAATTCAAAGTATTGGCAGGTGTAAGATGGTCATGGCAGGAAGCTGAAGTTACGACTTACAAAGAAGTTTATGCCAATAAAGTGCAAAACGTTAAACCTGAAAATGCAGTTCAAACAGTTGGTGCTAAAAAATTAGACAACGCATTTTCTCCAAAATTTGGATTAATTTATCAGCCAAGAAAAGATATTTCTATCTTTGGAAGTTATTCTACTTCATTTACTCCAAACACGGGAACTACAGCTGATTTAAAACCAATTGAGCCATCTATTATTGATCAGTATGAAGCTGGTATTAAAACTGATTTCTTAGAAGGAATGCTAAGCACCAATGTTACAGTTTATCAAATCGTAAACAGCAATCTGGCGCAAACAGCTGAATTTAAAGCTGACGGAAGTTTAAACTCAGATACTAACGTAAAAGTATTAAGCGGAGAAACTAAAAGTAAAGGTATTGAAGTAGACGTTACTGCAAGACCAATTGAAGGACTTAGCATTATTGCTGGTTACAGTTACAATGATATGCGTTATACTAAAACATCTGGTTTAAACGGAAGTTTTATAGAAGGTGACCGTCTTGTTAGAACTCCTGCCAATACTGCAAATTTAAGTTTCTATTACCTAGTTCCTGAAGGTTTCTTTAAAGGAGTTTCTATAGGAGCGATTGGAAACTATATTGGTGACCGTTTTGGAGGCTGGAATGATCAATACAGCACAGATCTTGTCAAATATCCTGATGGTATCTACCACAGAGAAATACCTATTGATGGTTACACAACTATTGATGTTTCAGCTGGATATACATGGAGAAAATTCTCTATTCTTTGCAAACTATCAAACATTACAAACGAGTTAAATTATACTGTTCACGAAAACTACAGTGTAAACCCAATTGCTCCTCGCCAAGTTATGACAAGCCTGCGATACAAGTTCTAAAATATTGAATTAGAGTTTTGATTTTATCCCAAGATTTTCAGTTTCACTAGAAAATCTTGGGATTTTTATTTTAAGCTCAATTATAATTCAATTAACACTATTTTTGCCTGAAAATATCATCCTAAAAAACAAATTCAAGAAATGTCAGATTCTCCAAAAAATCAATGGCGGATCTTATAATTATATTAAAAGAGCTTTGGGTGATTATGCCGGATTTCTTTCAGGATGGTACGATTATATTGTAAATGCCATCCCTCCTGCTTTTTACTGTATTGTAATCAGCGAATACACCATTATTTTATTTCCGCAATTAGCACATTATTCTACCGTATTATCTATTTCTTTATTGGTTGCATTTGTATTATTGCATTTAAGCGGCGTAAAAAACGGAAGCGTCATTCAGCAGATTACCAGTTTCTTAAAAGTAATTTGCTTTGTAGCTTTGGTTACGGCTTGTTTTATGTATTCTGGAGTTGAAGTTCCGCCAATCAAAACAGATAATTCAATTTTTCAAATCGGACTTATTTTCGGATTCTTCAAATCTTTACAGCTTATTATTGGGACTTACAACGGCTGGAACGGTGTTTGTTTTTTTGCTGAAGAAAATGAAAATCCAAGCAAAAATATTCCGAAATCTTTGTACAGCGGCGTTCTGCTTGTTGTAGCCATTTATATTTTGGTAAATGCAGCTTTTTTTCACGTTCTCCCAATCGAAACTATAGCAAAATCGAATCTGGCTGCTGCCGATGTTGCAAAAATTCTTTTCGGTGACAGCGGAGCTAAAATCGTTACCATAATTTCTATTTTCTCCTTAATTAGTATTTTGAATGCGTTTATGATGATTCCGCCAAGAATTTTGTACGGATTAAGTCGTGACGGATTTTTTATCGAAAAAGGAACTCAAGTCAATAAAGGCGGAACACCAATTGTTGCGCTTTTGGTTTCATCATTTTTCAGTTTGTTTTTAATCTGCATTGGTTCTTTTGAAGTCTTATTTTCTTTTGCAGCTTTTATCTCGATAATCGTTTGGGGACTGGCCTATTATTCACTTTTAAAACTAAGAACTACAGAACCGGATCTACCAAGACCCTATCGTTCTTTTTGGTATCCGTGGACAACTATAATAGCGATTATATTTTCTATCGCATTACTTGCTGGATTCATTTACAGCGACCCTAAAAGCTTTATTATTATTGTTGGAATTGCAATTGTTTCTTATCCTTTGTTTTTGGTTTTGAAGAAACAAAAATAACATAATTTTGTCATTCCGAGGAACGAGGAATCACACATAAAACTCTGTACAGTGATTCTCCAATCTTTGTCGATTTCCGAGTGTGATTCCTCGTTCCTCGGAATGACAAAAACAAAAAAAGCTGTCCAACGTGGACAGCTTTTCTATTTTAAATCAATCTGATTCTTATTTCAAACCAGCTAAACTCTGCTCAATTGTAGCAATTTTTGCTAAAGCATCTGCTTGTTTTTGTTTTTCTAAGTTAAGGACTTTCTCTGGAGCTCCGTTTACGAATTTCTCATTTGAAAGTTTCGCTTCTACAGATTTCAAGAATCCTTTTGTGTAATTTAGTTCTTCTGTCAGTTTTGCAATTTCAGCCTCAACGTCGATGTTTCCTGTAATCGGAATGAAATATTCATTCGATTTTACACGGAAAGACAATGCCCCGTCTACTTTTTCTGAAACATATTCGAAAGCAGAAACGTTTCCTAATTTTGTTATAATTGAATCAAAATAAGTAGAAACATTTTCGCTGTTGATTCCTTTTAATTCGATCGCATCTTTAAACGGAATATTTTTGTCTTTTCTGATTGTTCTAATTCCAGAAATTACTTCAATTGAATTTTCAAAATCAGCAATTAATTTAGCATCAAATGGTTTTACTTCTGGCCAAGTCGAAACAATTAAAGCTTCTTCCGGAGTTCTTTCAGCAATTAACTGCCAGATTTCCTCTGTCAAGAATGGCATAAATGGGTGCAATAACTTCAAGTTGTTTTCTAACATTTCGATCGCTTTCGCAAAAGTTACGCTGTCAATTGGCTGTTGGTATGCAGGTTTAATCATTTCTAAGAACCAAGAACAGAAATCATCCCAAACCAATTTATAGATCGCCATCAATGAATCTGAAATTCTGTATTTCTCGAAATTATCTTCAATATCAACTAAAGTCTGCTGCAATTTAGCTTCATACCATTCGATTGCCACTTTTGATGATTCTGGCTGTGCGATAGTTTCTGAAACTTCCCATCCTTTAATCAATTTGAAAGCATTCCAGATTTTGTTTGAAAACGCTTTTCCCTGACTGCACAATTCCTCATCAAACATAATATCGTTTCCTGCAGAAGCACTTAAAAGCAATCCTACACGAACACCGTCTGCACTAAATTTATCGATCAAGTCTAAAGGATCAGGAGAGTTTCCTAATGATTTAGACATTTTACGACGTTTTTTATCACGAACCAAACCAGTCAAATATACATTTGTAAATGGTTTTTCGCCTGCATATTCGTAACCTGCAATAATCATTCTTGCAACCCAGAAAAATAAAATATCCGGACCTGTTACCAAGTCATTTGTTGGATAGTAATATTTAAAATCTGGACTTTCTGGATCCATAATTCCACCAAAAACTGACATTGGCCATAACCAAGATGAAAACCAAGTATCTAATGCATCAACATCTTGTTTTAAGTTGTCGGTTGTTAGTTGTTTGTTGTTGGTTTTAGCTTGTGCTAATTTTAATGCGTCTTCGATATTTTCAGCAACTACGAAATCTTCCTTTCCGTCTCCGTAATAGTATGCCGGAATTTGTTGTCCCCACCATAACTGACGAGAAATATTCCAGTCACGAATGTTGTTTAACCAATGCGCATACGTATTTTCGAAACGTTTTGGATGCAATTTAATTTCTCCTGTTTCTAAAACCGACTTAATTGCTGGTTTTACTAATTCTTCCATTTTCAAGAACCATTGGTCTGATAATCTTGGTTCGATTACCGCTTTTGTTCTTTCAGAAGTTCCTACTTTATTTAAGTGTGTTTCTGTTTTTGCTAAAGCGCCAATTTCTTCTAGTTCTTTTGCAATTTCTGTACGAACTACAAAACGGTCTTTTCCTTGATAATGTAATCCGAAACTATTTAAAGTTGCGTCTTCATTAAAAATATCAACGATTTCAAGATTGTGTTTTTCACCCAAAGTTTTATCGTTCATATCGTGAGCAGGCGTTACTTTTAAACATCCCGTTCCAAATTCAACATCTACATATTCATCTTCAATAATCGGAATTACTCTTCCGCAAATTGGAACGATTGCTTTTTTACCTTTTAAATGTGTAAAACGCTCGTCGTTTGGATTGATACAGATTGCCGTATCTCCAAAAATAGTTTCTGGACGTGTTGTTGCAATGGTCAAGAAATCTTCTGAACCTTCGATTTTATATTTTAAGAAAAATAATTTTCCTTGTTGTTCTTCATAAATTACCTCTTCGTCTGAAAGCGTAGTTTTTGCTTCCGGATCCCAGTTTACCATACGGTATCCTCTGTAGATTAATCCTTTGTTGTATAAATCTACAAACGATTTAATTACAGATGCAGACATATCTGGATCCATAGTAAATTTGGTGCGTTCCCAATCGCAGGAAGCTCCTAATTTCTTAAGCTGTTCTAAGATTGTTCCACCGTATTTATCGGTCCATTCCCAAGCATGTTTTAGGAATTCTTCACGGGTTAAATCGTTTTTATTGATTCCTTCTGCTTTTAATTTTGCTACTACTTTTGCTTCTGTAGCAATCGATGCGTGATCTGTTCCCGGAACCCAGCAAGCGTTGAATCCTTTTAGACGCGCTCTACGAATTAAAACATCCTGAATCGTATTATTCAACATATGTCCCATGTGAAGGACTCCAGTGACGTTTGGCGGCGGGATTACAATGGTGTACGGTGTTCTATGATCTGGTTCTGAATGAAAATAGTTGTTTTTCATCCAGTAATCATACCATTTACTCTCAATCGTCTTAGCGTCAAATTGTGCTGGAATTGTCATTTACTAGGGTTGTTTAATCGTTAATTTTGTTTAACCGTTATCGGTTTTGATCATCAAATTTCAAATTGATTTGTTTTCTTATTTCTGTTTAAAAAAATCATTTATAAATCAATCTCAACGATTAAACAAATAAACGATTAAACAGTTAAACAAAAAAACTGGTTCAATTTTTGTATTTATAACTGACAGCAAAAGTAAATAATTAAGTAGACTATAAAAAACGAATTAATAATTTGTGTGTTAATTAAAACAATGTATATTTACTTACAACTTAAAAACAATTTCAAAATGAAAAATGTTGCCTCTTTTATTGCTGTCGTATTGTTTAGCGCAATAGGTTATGCACAAAATGGCCCAAAGATTGAATTTGCAGCCCCGGACAATACGATTGATTATGGAAAAATTTCAAAGACTGATAATGGAGTACGCTCCTTTGAATTTACAAACACCGGCGATGCACCGCTTTTAATTGTTGGTGCGGAATCGACATTAAGTTCAATCGTTGTTACTAAACCTGCCGCAGCTATTATGCCGGGTAAAAAAGGAAAAATTGATGTAAAATACAACATGGCAAGTGGTCCAATTCGTAAAACAATTACGGTTGAAACCAATGCTGTCAATTATCCTGACGGGCGTGTAGCTCTAAAAATTAAAGGTGAAGTTTTATAAAAAAATAAAATCTAAAAATAGTAAAAGCCGTTTCTGAATTAGAAACGGCTTTTTTTATGATTATAAGTTAAACTTGGCAGGTTTAATATCTTATTTTTTGTCGGCACATTCTGCGCTGTCGAATTTATATTTTACACGATCAAAATCGATAGGTTTATCTTTTACTAAATAAGTAACTCCCATTGTAGTCTGCATGGTGCCGTTTCCTAAAATAAGCTGTTTATCTCGTTTTAAAAATGCCATTGGGTTTTTAAATGTTTTGTCTTTATTTACATTATCCTTAAAGGTGTAATCTATAAATAAGGTATCACCATGAAATTCTCCTGCAACTTCACCAGTTCTAACTGTAGAAGGAGCAACTTTCATAATCATATTACCGCTTAGTTTTCCGTTTTTTAAAGTATTCAGTTTTAAGGCAATTGTATCTTTTTCGTACACAGCTTGATAACACTCACTGCTCACAACTGTTTCTGCATCTGCTTTAGCTGCAGCTTCTTCTTTTTGTTTTTCGTCATTTTTACAGCTTTGAAATCCAATGCAGATTACTAGCAGACATGGTAAAACTAGATTTTTCATATTTGAACAATTTTTATTTCATGGTTATTCTATAAAATTAATAAAAAAGAACTCAAGAAAAAGATTTTTAAAAAATATTGATTACAAAATTAAACCCGACAGGTTTTTGAAACCTGTCGGGTTTATAATAGTATTTAAAAAGATCTATAAACTCTTAATCACAAATTCTGATCTTCGGTTTAATTCATGTTCTTCTTCAGAGCAGGCATCATCGGTTTTACATTTTATAATAGGAACTGATTCTCCGTAACCTTTTGCAGAAATCCTCTTAGCTTCAATTCCTGACTGGATTATAAATTCTCTGGTTGAATTAGCTCTTTTTTGAGATAAATCGGCATTGAATTTTTCATTTCCTCGTGAATCTGTGTGCGAGCCAATTTCGATTACCATTCCCGGATATTTTTTCATCAGCTCAACTACTCTGCCTAAAACCACTTTCGATTCTTTACGAATGTACCACAAATTATAGTCAAAATAAATAGGATCTGTTTTGATAATTAAACGGTCTTTATCTCTTATAACATCTTTTTCTTTCTCTAAAATTTCTTTTACTTTTTCATTCTTCCTAACCTCAGCAGCAGCGATTTCGGCTTCTTTGGCTTTTTTCTCTTTCTTTTTTAATTCAATAGCCGCAAGTTCTGTTTTCTTCTTATTTTCTTCTTCAATAATAATTTCCTGCTGCCTTTTCTTTTCGGCTTTTTCTTTTTCTTCTAATTTGATGACTTCTAAAGATTTTAATGCTAAAGAAGCATCATTGATCTTATCTCTCGTTTTATCTAAAGTTAAAGTTACAGACTCGTTTGTGTATTTCTCTTTAAAAGCCGAAACTTTATAAGATGTCTCACAAGCTGCTGTAAAACTAAATTTTCCATCGGCAGAAGTCGTAACAGTATTTAAGGTTTTATTTTCAGAATCCTGTAGAATTACGGTTGCACTTTCTAATGCCAGTTTAGTATCAATATCTGTAATAACCCCGGCAATAAACTGCTTACAGTCTTCTACAATTAGATCTTTGATTTCTTTAAATTGGTAAATATCGTCGTTCCCTTTTCCTCCTTCTCTATTGGATGCAAAATATCCTTCTTTGGTTTCTGAATTAATATTGAAAGCAAAATCATCTAAATTTGAATTTAAAGGCAAACCAATATTTACCGGCTTAGAATATTCGTTTCCGTTTATGTCAGAAACAAAAACATCTAAAGATCCGTACCCTAAATGTCCGTCTGAAGAAAAGTATAGTTTATTATCTGCAGAAGCAAAAGGAAATTGTTCTCTTTTATCTGTATTCACCAACGGCCCAAGGTTTTTTGGAGTATCAAATGCACCTTTATTAATATTTACAGAATAAATATCAAATGAACCGTAAGTTCCCGGCATATCTGAAGCAAAATACAACACTTTTTCATCGGCACTTAAAGCTGG